>JASFWR010000109.1:0-9731 GCA_050049155.1 Planctomycetota bacterium
GGCGCTATCATGGTGCGCCAAAACGCCACCCGGCCCCTCCTCGTCCCATCCAGACGGCCATGAAGACCTCCGCGAAACCGACCCTCGACGACTTCCGGCCCCACTTCGCCAAGTGGGAGATCGTGGGCGACCTGATCGACCAGTCGATCGACCTGATGCTGAACATCCGGCAGAGCGGCCACCCCGGCGGCTCGCGTTCCAAGGTCCCGATGATGGTGGCGACGACGCTCGGCCCGGGCATGCGCTGGGACGTCCGGCACCCCGAGCACCCGTTCGGCGACCGCTACGTCCTCGTCGCGGGCCACTGCAACCCGGGGACCTACGCCATGCTCGCGGTCTACAACGAGGCGCTGCGGATCGTGCACGAGCGCACCGGGGACGACCGCTACCTCGTGCCCAACGCAGGGGAGCGCATGCTCACCTGGGAGGACCTCCTGTGGCTGCGGCACAACGGGCACCTGCCCGGTCACGCGGAGATGGAGGGCAAGACCCTCTTCTTCAAGTTCAACACCGGGCCCAGCGGCCACGGGGCGCCCGCCGCCCTCGGGGAGGCCGTCGCCCTCAAGCACGCCGGCACCGACACCAAGGTCTTCGCCGTGGAGGGCGAGGGCGGGCACACCGCGGGCTGCCACCACGAGGTCAAGAACTCGGCCTACGGGCTGGGCCTCGACAACCTGATCTACCTGTTCGACTGGAACGACCACGGGATCGACTCCTTCGCCAACT
This sequence comes from Planctomycetota bacterium, assembly GCA_050049155.1. Classification (GTDB taxonomy): domain Bacteria; phylum Planctomycetota; class UBA1135; order UBA1135; genus Saltatorellus. Next base: position 727 of record JASFWR010000109.1, read on the forward strand.
CCGAGGTGGCCCACGGGACGCCCAAGGAGTGGTTCGAGCCCTACGGCTGGCGCGTGGCCGGGGCCGAGGACGGCCATGACTACGAGCAGATCACGAGCGCGCTGCTCGAGATCGTCCACGCCGACGACACCCAGGGGCGGCCGGGCTGCGTCTGGTTCAAGACGCGCAAGGGCCGCGGCTACGGGGTCTACGACGCCGCCTCCCACGGCAAGTCCCACGGGCGGAACTCCGAGGGCTTCTGGGCCTGCCGCAAGGAGTTCGCCGACAAGTACGGCGTGACCTTCGAGGGCCACGGCGACACGACCGACCCGGGGGAGGAGGCCTGCCGCGAGCAGTCGCGGGGCTGGTTCGAGACGGTCTTCAGCGTGCTGCGCGACACCGAGGGGCTGGCGGAGTACGTGGCCGACACGCTCCTCGGCCTCGGCGAGTCGATCCCCTCCCGCCCGGAGGGCCTGCGCCTCGACCCCGAGCGGAACATGCACGAGGACCGCAGCTGGCTCGACCAGCTCCCCGAGGAGCTCTTCCTCCCCGCGGGCGCCAAGGCGGCCAACAAGGACGGGTTCTCCAGGTTCGGCGCCTGGGTCAACAGCCTCGCCAAGGAGCGCATGGGCCGCCCGCTCGTGCTCGCCTGCTCCGCGGACCTCGCCGACTCCACGGCCATCAGCGGCTTCGCCAAGGACTTCGAGGGCAAGGAGGGCTTCGGCTGGTACGAGCGGGGCTCGAACACCAGCGGCTCGCTCCTCCCCCAGCAGATCACGGAGTTCGCCAACTCCGGCCTCGTGGTCGGCGCCGCCACCGTGAACATGAGCGCCACGCCCGAGGAGTCCTTCATGGGCTACTGGGGCTCCTGCTCCACCTACGGGAGCTTCTCGTACCTCAAGTACGGGATGATGCGGCTCTTCAGCCAGCTCGCCCAGGACTGCGAGCTGAAGGTCGGCAAGGTGATCTGGGTCGCCGGTCACTCCGGCCCGGAGACCGCCGAGGACAGCCGCACGCACTTCGGCGTCTTCGCGCCCGTGGTCACGCAGCTCTTCCCGGAGGGCCACGTGATCAACCTGCGCCCCTGGGAGCACAACGAGGTCGCGCCGGCCCTGGCCGCCGCGCTCAAGACCGACGTGCCGATCATCGCGCTGCACCTGACCCGCCCCGGGGTGGTCGTGCCCGACCGCAAGGCCCTCGGGATCCCCAGCCACATGGAGGCGGCCAAGGGAGCCTACGTCCTGCGGGACTACGACTCCCGGCGCCCGAAGGAGGGGACCCTCATCGTGGAGGGCACCTCGACCATGGAGTCGGTGCTCGAGCTGCTCCCGCAGTTCCACGACGGGACGGCGCCCAACTGCAAGATCGTCGCCACGTCGAGCTACGAGCTCTTCATGGCCCAGCCCAAGGAGTACCGGGACTCGGTCCTGCACAAGTCGGACTGGCTCGACAGCACCGTCATCTCCAACGGCAGCCGGATCGGGATGCACCCCTGGCTCTCCACCAAGGTGGCCGAGCAGTACGCCATGACCAGCGACCACGACGACCGCTGGCGCACGGGCGGCTCGATCCCCGAGGTGAAGGCCGAGGCGCGGATCGACGCGGCCAGCCTGCTGGAGGGGATCCGTCGCTTCGCCGGGGACCGCGAGGAGCGGCTGGGGCGCCTCCACTACGTCTGAGAACGGGACCCGGGCGGGCCGCCGGGGGCCCCGCAGCGTGCTAATGTTCGGCCCGTCCTGCCCGGCCCTCCCCCGACTCCCTCGCGCGCGGCGCGCGCCCTGCCCGTCCTGATGCCCGCGACCCCGCTGGACCTCCAGCCGCTCCGAGCGAAGACGCACCTGCTCACGTGGGAGGCGTCGCGCTAGCCATGTCCGAGAGCTCCACGCTCCTCATGGTCGCGTACGAGTTCCCGCCGTGCCTCAGCGCGGGCGTCCAGCGCACCCTGAAGTTCGCGCAGCACCTGCCCAGCCACGGCTGGAAGCCCGTGGTCGTCACCACGGTCGGCAGCGCCTACATGCGCACCGACCCTTCCCTCTCCTGCCCGGAGGGCGTGGACGTCCACCGCGCCTGGAGCTTCGACGCGTCGCGCCGCCTGGCGGTGTCCGGGCGCTACCTGAAGATCACGTCCACCCCGGACCGCTACAGCAGCTGGTACCCCTTCGCGGTCCGGCAGGGGCGCGCCGCGATCCGACAGCACCAGCCCGCGGCCATCTACTCGACCTACCCCGTCTTCACCGCCCACATGGTGGCCCGCACCCTCGCGCGCAGCACCGGGCTGCCGTGGATCGCCGACTTCCGTGACCCCGCACCCGAGCACTACGAACCGGGTCACGAGGCGGTCCGGCTGGCGAGCCAGGTGGACCGCTCGGCCGTGGACGAGGCGAGCGCCCTGATCTTCGCCACCTCGCGAATGCGGGAGCTCTACCTGGAGCGCTACCCCACCTGCGACCCGAGCAAGGCCGTGGTGATCGAGAACGGCTTCGACGAGGACCGGCTCGAGGCCCTGACCCGGGCCGGCCGCGAGCGCGGGGAGACCTTCGACATCCTCCACAGCGGGGCGATCTACCCCCGCGGCCGCGACATCACCTCGCTCCTCGAGGCCCTCGCGTACGCGCCGTCCCACACGCCGGACGGGCGGCTCATCCGCCTTCGACTCCGGGGCGCGCAGAAGCGGGAGGCGCACGAGAAGGCGCTCATCGACCGCCTCGGCCAGCTGGGCCTCGACGACCGGGTCCAGTTCCTCCCGCCCTGCAGCTACGAGGAGGCGCTGGAGGAGATGGGCCGCTCCGACGCCCTCCTGCTGCTCCAGGGGCGGCTCTTCGACTACCAGATCCCCGGCAAGGCCTACGAGTACGCGGCCACCGACCGCCCCATCCTGACCCTGGGCGGCCCCCGCGGGGCCACGGCGGCCCTCATGCGCGGGATGGAGGGCAGCGTGGTGGGCGACGCCGACGACCCCACGAGCATCGTGCGGGCGCTGGCGGAGCTGGTCACCCTCAGCCCGAGGCCCCGGGACGTCACCGGGCTCAGCCGCGAGGAGCGCACCGCGGAGCTCGCCGCGGCGCTGCAGCCGTTCAAGCCGGTGGGGGTCCGCTGAGCCGTGGAGCCGATCCGCGTCCTGCTCGTCTTCGGCACCCGTCCGGAGGCCATCAAGATGGCGCCCGTCCACCGGGCCCTCTCGGCGGACCCGCGCTTCCACGCGGAGGTCTGCGTGACGGCCCAGCACCGTGAGATGCTGGACCAGGTGCTCTCGCTCTTCGGGATCGAGCCCGAGTACGACCTGGACCTGATGCGCCCCGGGCAGGACCTCAGCTCCATCACCGGCAGCGTGCTCGAGGGGCTGAAGGGCGTCCTGCGGACCGCGCGGCCGGACCACGTGCTCGTGCACGGGGACACCACGACGACCATGGCGGCCTCCCTGGCGGCCTACTACGAGCGGATCCCCGTGGCCCACGTGGAGGCCGGGCTGCGCACCGGGAACATCTACTCCCCGTGGCCCGAGGAGATGAACCGGCGCCTGACCGGGTCCATCGCGACGCTGCACTTCGCCCCCACCGAGGCGGCCCGGGAGAACCTGCTGCGGGAGGGCGTCGACCCAGGCGCCATCTCCGTGACCGGGAACACCGTCATCGACGCGCTCCTGAGCGTCGTCGAGCAGGTCCGCGGCGACGGCGCCGCGGAGCACGCCGCGCGCTTCGCCGGGATCGACCTCGACCGGCGCCTCGTGCTCGTGACCGGGCACCGCCGGGAGAACTTCGGCGACGGCTTCGAGCGGATCTGCGAGGCGCTCGCCGAGCTCTCGAAGGCGCCGGACGTGGAGGTGGTGTACCCGGTCCACCTGAACCCCAACGTCCAGGAGCCCGTGCACCGCATCCTGGGCGACCTGCCCAACGTCCACCTGATCGAGCCGCTGGAGTACCTGCCCTTCCTGTTCCTCATGGACCGGGCGCACCTCATCGTCACGGACTCGGGGGGCATCCAGGAGGAGGCGCCCTCCCTCGGCAAGCCCGTGCTGGTCATGCGCGACACGACGGAGCGACCCGAGGCGGTGGAGGCCGGGACGGTGCGGCTCGTGGGCACGGACGTCCGGGCCATCGTCGACGGCGCCCGCCAGCTCCTCGACGACGAGGAGGCGTACCGGGCCATGAGCTTCGCCCACAACCCGTACGGCGACGGCCGCGCGAGCGAGCGCATCGCGGAGGCGCTCCACGCGGCGAGCCAACCTCCCGCCTCGGCCTGAGCCCCTCCCCGGCCTGAGCCCCCGCGCCGACGCGGGGCCGATTGGCGGCTCCCTCCCCCGCTCCCGGCGGAGGTCGCCCGGTCCGCCGGCAAGCAGAACCGACTTCCTGGGGGCGTCGGTTCCTGACGGCACCGGTTCCCGGCGGCGCTGGCGTCGCACCCGCCGTCCCGGAGCGAGCCAGCGTCGCCCACGGTCCCTGGGCCCCCGGCCGGTCAGGGGCCCCGGCTGGCTCCCGAGCCGCGGAGTGAGACGTGACCCCGTCCCCCTCAGAGAGGGGAAGGTCCGGACTTGGCCCGGCCGCGCCGGTCGGGGGAGAATTCGGCATGCAACCCACTCAGGTCTCCGTCATCGGCCTCGGCTACATCGGGCTCCCCACCGCCGCGGTCATCGCGTCCCGCGGCGTCCAGGTGTGCGGCGTGGACGTCTCGCAGGAGACGGTGGACACCATCAACCGGGGTGAGATCCACATCGTGGAGCCCGACCTCGACATCGTGGTGCGGGGCGCGGTGACCACGGAGACCCTCCGCGCCACCTGCACCCCGGAGCCCTCCGACGTCTTCATCGTCGCCGTGCCCACCCCGTTCACCGACGGGCACGAGCCGGACCTCTCGTTCATCGAGAGCGCCGCCAACGCCATCGCGCCGGTGCTGAAGGAGGGGGACCTGATCATCCTCGAGTCCACCTCCCCCGTGGGCGCCACCGAGAAGCTGTGCCGCTGGATCGCGGCGGCCCGTCCGGACCTGCGCCTGCCCCACGAGCACCCCGACGACGCGCAGCTCTTCGTGGCCCACTGCCCCGAGCGGGTCCTGCCCGGCTACGTGCTGCAGGAGCTCGTGGCCAACGACCGCGTCATCGGCGGGATCACCAGGCGGTGCGCCGAGCGGGCCCGGGACCTCTACAAGCTCTTCGTCAAGGGGGAGTGCATCCTCACGACGGCCCGCACGGCCGAGATGGCGAAGCTGACCGAGAACGCCTTCCGGGACGTGAACATCGCCTTCGCGAACGAGCTCTCGCTGATCTGCGACGACAGCGGCATCGACGTGTGGGAGCTCATCGAGCTCGCCAACCTCCACCCGCGGGTGAACATCCTCAACCCCGGGCCCGGGGTGGGCGGCCACTGCATCGCGGTGGACCCCTGGTTCATCGTCAGCTCGAACCCGGAGAAGGCCCGGCTGATCCGGACCGCGCGGACGGTCAACGACAGCAAGCCAGGCTTCGTGGTCGACAAGGTCGTGGAGGCCGCGGACCAGTTCAAGCAGCCGGTGATCGCCTGCCTCGGGCTGGCCTTCAAGGCGAACATCGACGACCTCCGCGAGAGCCCGGCGCTGGAGATCTGCCGCGAGGTCAGCCGGCGCGGCCTCGGCGAGGTCCTCGCCGTCGAGCCCAACATCAGCGCCCTGCCCGCCTCGGCCGCGGACGACGGCTTCGAGCTCACCCACCTCGAGGACGCCCTCGAGCGGGCGAACGTGGTGGTGATCCTCGTGGACCACGACGAGTTCCGCAGCCTGGACCGCAAGCGGATGAACACCAAGCTCGTGGTCGACACCCGGGGCGTGCTCTGAGCGGCGGAGACCGAGCGTCCTCCCTTCAGCACCCCCTCCTCAGCATCCCCTCCTTGGGGCGAGCAGAACGGAACGAGCGGCGGGCGGCCCCCTGAGGGGTCGCCCGCCGCTCCGTTCCCCGGGGGCGCCAGAGGCGCCGGTCCCGGGTGACTCACCCCAGATCAGAGGGCGGTGCGGCTGATCTCCTCGCCGGTGACGCCGTCGTAGATCACCTCCTCACCCGGGCAGTGCAGGTCGATGTGCACGCTGCCCTGGGACGAGGTGTTCGAGTTGAGGCGCAGCTTCAGCTGGACGCCGGCGGCGACGTTGTCGCGCAGGACGATGCGCTGGGTCTTGGTGCCGCCGAGGTCGCTGCCGGTGTAGTCGCGGTCGACCTGCACCCAGGGGGCGTCGTGGTCGCGGGCGATGAAGCAGCACTCCTCGATGACCAGCTCGTCGACCGAGCGGATGCAGGCGATCGGGCGGTCCCCGTCCGTGAAGTCGAACAGTGTGTTGCGGATCGTCACGTCGGACATCATCTGACCGACCGAGGGCGAGAGCGGGTCGGTGCCCTGGCCGCGGCAGATGACGAGGGCGCCGGTGCTGAAGTGCCCGTCGTTGCGCTGCGTCGGCCACTTGCAGACGAAGGAGCTGTCCTCGATCAGGATCGAGCCGGGGTTCTGGCTGGTGCCGGGGCTGAAGTAGGTCAGGTTGAAGCTCGGACGCGTGCCGCCGTAGGCGCAGTCGATGAAGTGACTGTCACGGACGATGTGCGTCGGCGACTCCTGGTAGGACATGCAGTCGGCGTCGTACTGCTGGTACGGGAGGTTGCGGTGGGCGAACTGCGCCCCCTGGCTCCCGACGCGCAGGAACGTGCAGCCGTCGAGGGTCGTGTCCGCGGAGTTCGACACGTAGAGGCCGTGCTCCTGCGGGATCTCGGTGAAGTCGCAGTCGAGGAAGTAGCGGTCCGGGACGTTGTACTCCCGGGTGCCCCACTTGAGCTGGGGGGCGCCGGACAGCGGCTCGGGGCGCACGCTGACGTTCCGCCAGGTGAGCGAGCGCTGCAGGACCTGCAGCGGGTTGGGACCGCGGTGCACGTTGGCCGCCCACTGCAGGTAGCCCTGGGGCACGACGCAGAGGATGTCCTCGATGCAGTGGTCGCCGCCCGGCCAGTGGATGATGTCGCCGATGCGGGTCTCCAGCTCGCGGGGCTGGCGGTTCATGCGCAGGGCGCGGATCCGCAGGCCCTTGTTCTGGTCCACGGTGTTCCCGAGGTAGTTCTTCGCGATGAAGGCGCCCTGGGAGGCGCTGGTCGCGGCGCCCGTGGTGGTGCCCTCGAGGCCGAGGGAGATGTCGAAGCGGCTCAGGCCGCGGCGGGCCGAGATGAGGCCGTAGTCGTCCAGGGCCTCGTTGATCTCGACGGTGACGCGCTCGCTGGACTCGGTCCGGGTCCGGTCGGAGTCGGAGAAGCGGTTCCGCAGGTCGTCCGTGAGGACGCGCTCGGTGGAGATCGCGAACGGGATCACCGGCTGGCTGACGTTGACCTGGAAGGTGGAGTCCGCGTCCTGGGCGCGCTTGGCGTCCGCCTTGGCCTTCGCGCGGAGGTTGGTCTGGTCGACCAGGAGCTCCTCGGAGAAGGGCGGGGCGACGTCCTCGCCGGCCGTGATGGCGGCGCGGTCGACGCTGGTGGTCTCGGCGCTGACGGTCTCGGCGGTCTTCGCCTCGTCGTCGGCGGGCTGCTCGGCCTCGACGCGCTTCGAGGGCGCGTGGGTCACGGAGAGCGCGTTGGGCGCGCCCTGCTTGAACAGGTGCACGCGGTCGATCATGAAGCCCTCGCTGCGGCCGGAGAACTCCACCTTGTGGGTGCCGGGGCCGAGGTCGAGGACCACGGGGCCGACCTTCCCGTCGGCGGCGCGGTGGCGCGTGTCCCAGGTCCACTCGCCGCGGAAGGACGAGAAGACCTTGGTCCAGGGCCCGCCGTCGATGCGGACCCACACGTCGTTGGCGTCCGTGACGTCGGGGTGATCGTGGCGGTTCCGGAGGCGGAGCTCGTACTTGCCGCCGTCCGTGATGCTGGTCTCGAAGCCCACGAGGCCCTCGCCCGGGGTCTTGGACATGTCGGGGCCCTTCCAGGCCACGTAGCCCTCGCCCGCGAAGCCGGAGAGGGCGCTGGCGCCGCTCCACCCGGCGCCCTCGGCGAGCGCCTCCATCTCGACGACGACGAGGCCGTCGGTGGGAATGTAGGCGCCGGTCTGAGCCGGAGCCCAGCCTGCGGTGGTGAGCGCCACGAGGGCCGCCGAGCCCGCGAGTCGCGTGATTTGGTTTTGAATCGAATACATGATGCTGGTTCCCCTCTCGGTGACTCCCTGGCATCTGCGACCAGGGAGGGCCGATCGACCCCGACACTCCACGCCGGGCCGTCTGTGGCCTCCCATCGTTCGGCGCCGGCGGGGGCCGACCTTTGCGACTTTCTACGGATTGGGCGTTCGGTGTCCCAGCCGTGGAAACGCCCGCCCCAGCCCCCTCGACGCCGCGCCGTGTCCCTGGATGGGCCCCCAACGAGACCGCGCGCCCGGAACCGGCGCGGGCGGCCCCGAGGGGGCCCCGGGGTCCCGCTTTGCGCCAGCCCGAGCCCGGCGACGCGCGCGTCCGGAGAGTCCCGGGGCGGGGAGAGAGACGGGCGGAATCGGGCGGGATAAGGTCTCGGGCCGCCGAAGACGGACCTGATCGGGCGGCCGTTCCCACCGCTCCCCGGCCGCGCCAGCGGACGCCGGCGAGCCGCCGCCCCCTCTCCCCATGTCGCGTCAGAGCAGCTCGAGCCCCGGGTCCGACCCGCCCCGCACGGACTCCATCGGGCGCCTGCTCCGCCACACGTCGATCTACGCGATCACGCCGGTCTTCCAGCGCCTGCTCGGCCTGGTCCTCGTCGGCGTCTACACCTCGGTGCTACCCACGGGGGAGTACGGGCTGCTGGCGCTCACGGACCTGTTCCTCGCGCTCTTCCCGCTCCTGATCGGCACGAGCCTCCTGGGCGGCCTCTCCCGCCACTACTTCGTGCACGAGGACCCGGACGACCGCTCCAGCGTCATCTCCGGGACCGCCATCGCCCTCATCCTCTCCTCCACCGTGGGGACGCTGCTCGTGCTCGCGTTCCGGGAGCCCATCACCGGCTTCCTCTTCGCGGTCAAGGGCGGGGAGCCCAACGCGGCGCTCGTGGACTACGTCTCCATCTGCGCCCTGATCCT
>JASFWR010000110.1:0-9684 GCA_050049155.1 Planctomycetota bacterium
CCGCCGTGAGCGCGGCGGCCGTGACCCCGAGCCAGGCGGCCCCCTCGCCGGCTCCCGCTGGCGCACCCTCTCCCGCATCGGGCCCGCCCCGCAGCAGCCCCACGAGGAGCGACGTCAGCAGCAGGGTGAACAGGGTGGTCTCCATCCCTCCCGTGGACCACGCGACGAAGGGCGCGGCGGTGGCGAGGAGGAGCACCGACGCGAGGGACCCGGGGCGCCCGAGGCGGAGCTCCGTCGCGACGAAGCGCAGCTGGACCACGAGGACCGCGACGGCGATGGAGAGCTGGAGCGAGGGGAGCAGGTCGGGGAAGGGCGCGCCCGCGCCCATGAGGAGCGCCAGGAGACCCGTCCAGAGGAGGTTGCTGAACCCCTCGACCGGCTGCCCGCCCGGGGCCAGCTCGAAGGCGTTGAAGGCCGGCGTGCCCCACTCGACCCAGTTCCGCGCGTAGCGGAGCGTGATGTAGGCGTCGTCCACGAGGAAGTGGATCGACGACGCCAGCGCGATCAGAGCGGCGGCCGCGCCGCCGAGCGCCGCCAGCTCCCAGCGCCCGCGGGCGGCGCCCCCGCCCGCGGGCGGTCCGGTGTCCTCGAGGGGCTGTTCCATCTTCGGGGGTCGTCGGCCTCCACCGGGGAGCGTACGCTCCCGTCCGGCGACAAGCTCGCGCCGGAGAGAACCATACCGCCCATGCCCACCGATCCGTCCGAGTCTCTCCCCGCCGGGTCCCCGTCGCCCGCGCCGCCTGCGGGGCGCAAGCCCCGGCGCGGCGACCGGTTCGAGGTCGAGGTCGGCGCCATCGACGACCGGGGCCGCGGGACGGCCCGGGTGGGGGAGGCGCGCTTCCGGATGCGGCACGCCAACCCCGGCGCCCGGGTCGTGGCCGAGGTCCTCAAGCGGCGGGGGGGGCGCGTGGAGGCGCGGGTGGCCGAGGTCCTGGACCCGGGTCCCCACGCGGCGGCGGCGCGCTGTCCCCACGCCGGGACCTGCGGGGGCTGCGCGCTCCCGACCCTCGACTACGCCGAGCAGCTCCGGCAGAAGGAGGGCCTGGTGCGGCGCGCGCTGGAGGCGGCCTTCGAGGCAGCGGAGGTCGGGCCCGCGCCGGAGGTGGAGGAGGCGGTCCCCGCCGCGCGCCTCGAGGGCTACCGGAACAAGATGGACTTCACCTTCGGCTCGCGGCGGTACGTGCTGCCGGAGGAGCCGGACGGCGTGGACGCGTCCTTCGGGCTCGGGCTGCACGCGCCCGGCCTCTTCAGCAAGGTGCTCGACGTCGAGCGGTGCGCCATCGCCTTCGACGGCTCCGACGGGATCCGCAACACGGTCCGGGACCTGGCCCGCGGCGCGGGCCTCGCGCCCTGGGACCTGCGCGCCCACGAGGGGCTGCTCCGGCACCTCGTCCTGCGCCGCGGCTTCCGTACGGACGAGGTCATGGTGGACCTGGTCACCTCGGAGCGCGCGGCGGAGCGGGTCGACCCCCTGGTGGCGGAGCTCCTCGCGAGGCACCCCGAGATCACCACCGTGGTCCAGAACGTCACCCGCCGCGCCGCGACGGTGGCGTACGGCGAGGAGGAGCACGTCCTCCACGGGCCGGGCACCATCGACGAGGTCCTCTGCGGCAAGCGCTTCCGGATCTCCGCGGACTCCTTCTTCCAGACCAACACGGAGCAGGCGGAGCGCCTGTTCGAGATCGTGGGGGAGGAGGCCCGGCTCGCGCCGGGCCAGCGGCTCTTCGACGTGTTCTGCGGGGCAGGCACGATCGGGCTCGCGATCGCGCCCCCCGGGGTCGAGCTCGTGGGCTTCGAGAGCGCCCCGTCCTCCGTGCGCGACGCGCGCCAGAACGCGGCCCGCAACGGGCGGGAGGACGCGGTGTTCCACGAGGGGGACGTCCTCGAGACGCTGCGGCTGGAGTCGAGCACCCGCGCCCCGGACGTGCTCGTCGTGGACCCGCCGCGGGCGGGCCTCCACCCGAAGGTCCCTGCCCAGCTGCTCGGGCTCGGCGCCGGGCGGATCGTCTTCGTGTCCTGCAACCCGGCCTCCGGCGCCCGGGACGTGGCGGCCCTCTGCGCCGGGGGCTACCGGGTGGACCGCGTCCGACCCGTGGACCTCTTCCCGCACACGCCCCACGTCGAGGTCGTCTTCACCCTGGAGCGGGTCCGATGACCGAGCCCACGGCGGGGCCGGGGACCATGCTCCTGAGCGCGCCGGCGCTCCTGGACCCCAACTTCATGCACACGGTCGTGCTCATGTGCCAGCACGACGAGGACGGGGCCTTCGGCCTCGTGGTGAACCGCGCCACCGAGACCCGGGTCGGCGAGCTCTTCCCCGATCATCCGGGGCTCTCCGGGCTCGACCAGCGGGTGCGGTCCGGCGGCCCCGTGGCCAGGGACACCCTCCAGGTCATCCACCGCCTCCCGCCGGAGCTCGCGTCGGTGAGCGGCGGTGTGGACGTGGGGGACGGCATCCGGATCGGCGCCGACCTCGAGGCGCTCCTCGGGCAGCCGGGGGCGGCGGCCGCGCTCGCGGACCAGGCGCGCTTCGTGGTCGGGTACGCCGGCTGGTCGGCCGGTCAGCTGGAGGCGGAGATCGAGACCGGCTCCTGGCTCCCGCTCGCGACCTCCGCGGACCTGGTCTTCTCCGCCGACCCCGACGAGGAGGTCTGGCGCGCCGCGGTCCGTCGGCTCGGCGGGGGGGGCGCGAGCCTGGCGCACGTGCCGCCGGACCCCTCCTGGAACTGAGGGCGGCTCGGGCCCAGGCCCGCCGACGGCGCGGAGCTGACCCCGCGTCGGGGCGGCGCGCAGCAGTGGACCGTCCGGTGGAGCGAGCGGGGGCGCCCAGGCGGGCCGCCCATCGGCCCACGGCGGCTTCGCGTTATCCTCTGTCCCGCGGCTCGCACCCCGCTCGCCTCGCTTGTCGACCATCGATCGCACCGACGACCCGACGGACGGGGAGGCCCCGGCCTCCTCGCTGCTGCTCGGGAACGAGGGCTGCCTCGGGACCTTCCTCTCGAGCGGCTTCGGGTGCCTCGCGTTCCTCCTCGGCTCGGCCGCGGCCATCGGCCTCTTCGGGGCGCACCTGCTCTCGGGCTGGGGGGCGCGCGCGGTGGAGCAGGTGCTCTCGTCCCGGCTCGACGCCGAGGTGCGGGTGGACGACGTCGACCTCTCCTGGGGGAAGCGGCAGCGGATCGGCTCCATCACCGTCCTCGGCCCGGACGGCTCGACGGTCGCACAGCTCAGCGCCGAGGTGCCGTCCCTCCTCGCCCTGCTCGACCCGGACGGCCGGGCGCTGCACCTGAGCCTCGACGTCGCGTCCATCCGCGCGCGGGTCGGCGAGGACGGCGTCGACGACGTGCAGCGCGCCCTGCGCTCGGGGGAAGGGGGCCTGCTGGAGGGGGCCCTCCGCGCCATGGCCCGCGGGATGGAGGCCTCGGGCCCGGCAGGGTTGGTCTCCGCGGAGATCGTCGTCCGCGAGTGGTCCGTCGAGGATCGCGCCTCGGACGGCGGCCGCGGCGACGTCGTGGTCCGTGACCTGGTGGCACGCGGGGAGGTCCGGGACGGCCGGGCCGAGCTGCGGCTGGACCAGGCCGACGTGGACTGGGGCGGGCCGGACGGAGCCAGGAGGGTGAGCGCGGGGCTCGGCCTCCGCGCGGCCGGCGGCGATGGCGCGGCCGCTGGCGCGCCCGGGCCGGTCCAGCTCGAGTGGCTGCGGGTCGTCTCCGGAGGGCTGCCCCTCGGGCGGGCGCGCTCCCTCGGGGTGCTGCGTCGGCGCCCGCGACCGCTGCAGCCCCGGGACGGGGTCCCGGCGCGGCTCCAGGGGGTCGCGCTCCAGGCGGTGGTGGACGAGCTCGAGGCGGGCGCGAGCGTGGACGTGATGCTGGCGCCGAACGCCGGCGCAGGCAGCACCGACGGCCTCATCACGATCCGGGGGCCGCGGCTCGACCTGTCGCTCGGGGCCCGCTGGAAGGACGGCCGGCTCGTGCCGGAGCCCGTCTCCAGGGGCGAGCCGCTCCGCGTCCGGTTCCGGCCCGGGCCTCGGTCGGAGTCGGCTCCCGGGTCCGCCTCGGGGTCTCCCTCCGCGCCCGCGCCCGCGTCCGGGCTGGAGGTCGCCCTGGGCGCCCTCCTCCCCGAGCGGCTGGCCGTCATGGAGACGTCGAGCGCCGAGTGGGTGTTCACCTGCCGCAACTTTGACCTGCCTCACGCCCCGCTGATGGCGCTCGGCGGCGCGCAGGGCCACCTCGACGCCCTCGCCGCGGCGAGCTTCGACTTCGGCCTGAAGACGGCCACCGGGAGGGAGTGCCTGCTCGAGGTTCAGGACGCGGCGGACCGCGAGAGCTTGCTCGCGTCGGGTCACCAGATCACCAACGTGAAGTACGACGCCGCCCAGGGCGGCGTGGTGGACAGCGACTGGCGCCACCTCTCGGGGAACGCGAACGGGAACACCGAGCTGGAGCTGGAGCTGCCCCCGATCCCGGCCCCCGGCGCTCCGTCGGAGCCGGTGCGCATGAGGATCGAGGCCTTCAACCTCCCCACGGATCTCCTGGGGGCGGGCAGGGGGCTCCCCGTCGAGCTCCGTTCGCTGCTGCCGCCCAACTTCGGCAAGGTCGAACTCGACGGCCTCACCCTGCGGGGGAGCCGCGCGGGCCTCAGCTCCCAGGTCCAATTCGATGCGTACAGCGGTCGGAACGCCCGGTTCTTCGGCTTCGTCGAGGGGACGGTCCTCCACCTCCCGATGGCGCGGTTCGACCTCCCCGTCCGACCGGGCACCAGCGACCGGTTCCTGCAGCGGCTGCTCCCCTGGTTCAAGGAGATCCGTCCGGCGGAGGGCGCGCGGGTTGGGGTGGCCACCATTGGCTACGCCGTCGATCTCGCCAGCAAGAGCTTCGTCGATCGAGGTGGGATCTCGCTGTCGATCGCGGGCATGGAGGGAGCGCTTCAGGACAGGCTGGCGCGGGACTACTTCGAGGTCGAGCCGGACTCGTTCCTCCCCCTGGATCAGACCGGCGTGCAGCTCGACCTCGCGGACGGCCTCGTCCGGTACCGGAACGTGCTGCTCCCCCTCGGGGAGGAGGAGGAGCCCATCGTCCTCGAGGGGCGCCTGGACCGGTCGGACAACGCGCTCTCCCTGGGGGGCCTGGTGGAGACCCGGATGCTCCGCGGGGTGGACGACGTCGGCTTCCTGCCCGTGCGGATCACCCTGGCGGGACCGCCGGAGGACCTCAGCCTGTTCATCGACACCGGCTACCTCGGGGGCTACCTGGGGCGGAAACTGCAGGAGCTGCGCGACATGGGGCTGCCCGGCGACCGCTGACGGTCGCTCCCGGCGGCGGACGCCAAGAGGGCGGCCCCGGCTCACCAGGACCCCAGGTCTCTCCAGGAACGGAGGTCACTCCGGGAGCCGAGGTCACTCCGGGATGGGGGCCTCGCCAGGATCCGGGCGACCCCCTCAGCTCGCGGGCCGCGGCGCCGTCTCGAGCATGGCGTCCAGCAGCGGGTTCTCCGGGCTGTCCTTGCGCCACGCCGCGACGACGGAGAGGGCGGCCGTCGGCTCCGGCAGGAGCTGGGCGTGGACCGCCTCCACCTCGGGCCGGTCCCCCTCGATCCAGGGGAGGATCGACCAGCCGAGCCCCGCGGCGACGAAGCCGAGGATGGTCTCCGCGCTCGTCCCGGCGAGGGTCGAGATGGGGGAGAGGTCGTGCTCGCCGAGGGCGGCGAACTGCAGCTCGCGCTCGCGCTGGCCCGTGTACGCCACGAAGGGGAGCTCGGCCAGGTCGGCGAGCTCGACGGGGCCTCCCGCCGAGCCCTCCGCCGGCTGCGGGACCACCACGTAGGGCCGGAGCCGCGCCACCTCCATGGTCGCGATGTCGTCCGGCACCTCGTACAGGTGGTCCACGGCCAGGTCGACCGTGCCCTGCCGGAGCATGCGGACGCCGTCGGCCCCGGACTCCTCCAGGTGGACCTCCATCGCCGGGTGCTCCGCGTGCAGGCGCTGGATCCAGGCGGGGATGAGGCGCCGCAGGAGCAGGGCCGAGCTGCTCACCCGGAGCGTCCCGCCGAAGTCGCCGCCCCGCACGGAGCGGACGACCGACGGCAGGGACTCGAAGAACGGGCGGACGAAGTCGAAGAGCCGCTGGCCGGCGGGGGTGAGCGCCATGCGGTCCTTGGCGACCCGCTCGAAGAGCGTGACCGCCAGCTCGTCCTCCAGCTTCTTCACCTGCTGGTGCACGGCGGGCTGGGTGATGGGGTACGGGAAGGCCCGCGCGGCCCTGGCGTAGCCGCCCGTCCGGGCGACCCAGAAGAACCCCTCCAGGCGGTGGAGGCCGAGGTGCTGTGATCCGCTGCTCATGCCGTGCTCCCTAGAGCGTCCGCTCGATCGGGCGGCCGAGGTGCTCGGCCACGGTGCCCGCGATCCGCCCGAAGAGCTCGTGTCCGTCCTTGTCGCAGCGCCACTCGCCGCTCGTCCCGTCGAGCACGTAGTGCCACGCGCGCACGCCCGCGGCGTACCACATCTCGTTCGTGGCTGTCTGCCGGTTCAGGACGTACGTGGTGCCGTCGCCGAACTGGATCTTGAGGACGCCGTCGGCGGTGGCGAAGTCGACCTCGTCGGGGTCGAAGTCCTCGAGCCAGTCCTCGACGCGGCGGATGGCGTCGTCGGCGAGGCGCAGGAAGGTGGGGCGGTCCATGGGCGGTGAGGTCACGCGAGGCCGAGCTCGGCCACGCCGTCCTCGTCCAATCCTAGGAGGTGCCCGATCTCGTGGAAGAGCGTGACGCGGATCTCCTCGGCCAGGTGCTCCTCGTCTCGGGCCATGCGCTCGAGGTTGCGCTGGAAGAGGTAGATCGAGGGGGGGAGCTGCGCGGGGAAGTCCTCGGCCAGGTCGTGGATCGTCGGCCCGACGAAGAGGCCGAGGATGTCCGGCGGCGTGGCGCCCGGCTCCCGCGGGTCCACCAGCTCGCGGAAGGGGACCGGCTCCCGCACGACCCGCACGTGGCGGACCCGCTCCGCGAACGGGGGAGCGAGGGTCTCGAGGGCGGCCTCGACGATGGCGTCGAAGCGGGCGGCGGGCACGCGCACGGGGGCGGGCCGCCCGGGGTCGAGGCGGCGGGCCTCCTCGAGCAGTCGGTGGGCCTCCGCGTGCTCCCCGCGGTGGTCGGCCAGGAGGGCGAGCCGCTCGCAGGTCCACGGGTCGAGGTCCACCTCCGCCACGGCCTCGAAGGCGCGGCGCGCCCCGTCCAGGTCCCAGGACTCCAGGGCGACCTCGCCCTCGAGCTCCACCACCTCCAGGTCGTCCGGGCCGAGGGCTCCCGCGGCGGCCTCGAGGCGCCCCCGGGCCGCGTCGAGCATGCCGAGGTCGAGGTAGGCGCGCACCTCCAGCAGCGCGCGCGGGCCCGTCGCCCTCGAGCGGGAGGCCTCGGTGAGCGCCAGCTCAGGGTCCCCGGCCTCCAGGGAGCGCGCGGCGGCCTCGAGGGCGGGATCGAAGGCCGCGCCCTCGTCCGGGCCCGGGGCGCCGCCGTGCGGGTCCTCCTCGGTGGGGCTCATGTCGCCCTCGCCTTCCCGCGGCCCGGCCGCCGCCGCGCGGCGTCGTCGCGCCTGCGCTCGTCCCGCGCGCGCTTCTTCGTGGCGGCCCACGAGCAGATGGGGCAGGCGGTGAGGTCGTGGAAGCGCGCCGGGCAGTGCTCGCGCCCGAAGAAGATGATCTGCAGGTGGACCTTGGACCAGGTGGACTCGGGGAAGACCGCCTTCAGGTCGCGCTCCGTCCGCTCGACGGTCGTGTCGTTGGAGAGGCCCCACCGCGCGGCGAGGCGGTGGATGTGCGTGTCCACGGGGAAGGCGGGCATGCCGAAGCTCTGCGCCATGACGACGCTCGCCGTCTTGTGTCCGACCCCGGGCAGGTCCTCGAGGGCCTCGAGGTCGGCGGGCACCTCGCCCCCGTGCCGCTCCACCAGGATCTCCGCGAGCCGGCGGATGTTCCTGGCCTTCGTCGGCGCGAGGCCGCACGTCTTGATCGAGTCCAGGATGTCCGCGACCTCCAGCTCCGCCATGGCCTCCGGCGTGGCGGCCTTGCGGAACAGGTCTGGGGTGACCAGGTTGACCCGCAGGTCGGTGGTCTGGGCCGAGAGCAGCACCGCCACGAGCAGGGTGAACGGGTCGGTGTGGTCCAGGGGGACCGGCGGCTCCGGGTAGAGCTCCTCCAGCTGCTGGAGGATGCGCTCCGCCTTCTCGATGCGCTTCATGCCGCGCAGCCTAACCCCTCACGGGGCCGGCCGAGCTCGGGAGCGCCCTCAGTAGGACCAGCGGACGCCGACCTCGCGCTCGCCGCCGACGACCGAGGGGGAGGGCTCGAGGGCCACCGTGGCCCGGTTGTCGGGGCCGGCGGCGGGGGTGGTCTCGAGGGGGGGGAGGGAGGCGGTGCCGATCTGCGGCCGGCCGTCGCGCAGGCTGAAGCCCGACGCGGTGGTCGTCTGCTCCTTGCCGCGGATGAAGAGCAGGCGGATCTGGGTGTCCAGGGGGAGGCCCGTGAGCTCCGCCACGCCGTTCACGTCGGGCCGGGCGCTCTTCACCATGCGCCACCCGGGCTCGAAGGCCGGCGCCCGGGTCCCGGCGGCCCGGGCCTCCTCGCGGACCTCCTTGACGCTGTTGCTCATCTCGAGCTTGATCGGCTTCGCCGTGCCCGCCTGCCGCGCGGCCTCTCTGGCGGCCTGCTTCTCCTCGAGCTTGGAGAGCATCTTCGCGTTGTCGCGGCCGTTCTCGTTGGAGCCGGCCATCTCCTCCATCATCTCCACGCTGCGGTCGTCCCCCTGCTGCATCCGGCTGCGCATGAGGGCCGCCGCGTGCTCGGGGTCGAAGACGTGGGCGCTCACCTGCCGGGGGCGCTCCGCGCCCTCGACCTTGAACTCGAACCGGACCCGGCCCATTGCGGGGACCGTCACGTCGAGGTGGTCGGGCCCTCCGTGGGTGAGCACCTCGCCCTCGGCCTGGGTCCAGCGCGGCTCGCTGGGGCGACCCACCGAGATCCGCCACTCCCCGTCGCCGGGGAGCT
Organism: Planctomycetota bacterium; assembly: GCA_050049155.1. Lineage (GTDB taxonomy): Bacteria > Planctomycetota > UBA1135 > UBA1135 > Saltatorellus. Next base: position 9,027 of record JASFWR010000110.1, read on the forward strand.
TGGCCTTGATCCGGCCGCCGGGCAGCAGCTCGGCGCTGATGGCGCCGTTCTTCGGCTGCGGGGTCTTGCGGGGGTTCTCCGGGTCGCGCACGAGGTCGCGGGAGCTGGGGTGCCCGACGCCCTTGGGCAGGAAGTAGACGGGCAGCCCGGTGATTGGCGCGCCGAAGGCGTCGACCACCGTGCCCTGGACCCGCAGCTCGTCACCGAGCCGGGCCACGGTCCGGAGGCGCTTCTTGGACTCCACGATCACCTCGCGGCGCCAGGTGGGGTAGCCCTCCAGCTCCACGGTGAGGGACCACGGTCCGGACGGCACCGCCTCCCACTTGTCGCGGCCGGTCCCCGTCCGCTCGTCCCCGGTCCGGGTGGCCACGATCGAGGCCTCCGGCAGGGGCTGCCCGAGGTCGTTGAGGACGATGACCTCCCAGGAGAGGGCGGGGCCCTCCCCGGTCACCGGGTCGAACTTCCGATCCTGGGCCACGTCGGCCAGGGTCGCGGGCCGCTGGGGCGCGGCGGCCTCGGGGGTCGCCGGCACCTCGGCCGGGCCGGCGGGCGCCTCTCCCGGATCCGTGGGGCCCGCCTCCCGGGCCCCCGGGTCGAGGGCCACCAGGGCGATCAGGCCGCCTGCCAGGGCGGCGGCGGCGACGAGGAGCAGGACGGC
>JASFWR010000112.1:0-9566 GCA_050049155.1 Planctomycetota bacterium
AACGCCGCCAGGAGGAGGGCCCTGATGCCCCGGGGTGGCCTCCTGGGGCCCTCAGGAGGGGCGGTGGCCGACTTCGCGCAATCTGAACGCTCCCTGAACTGGAAGGTCGGTGGGCGTCGCCTATTCCTCTACTGCATGCAGGGGGCCGAGAGGTCCCGGACGCGGCGCGGGGTTTCCTGGGGGGAGCTCTGCGCCGCTCTTTCTTGGCCCGCCTCCCCGGCGGCCCGCATGCGGGGCACGACGCCCGCACCGGCACCGCTCGCCAACGACGCCCGACCGCGCCGCCGGGGTCAGCGCCCCTGGCTGGCGCGTGGGAGGGCCCGTGGGAGGGAACCGCCCCGGTGGAAGGCGAGGATCTCCCTCGCGACCCGCGCCGGCGCCTGCTCGTGGGGGTAGTGGCCGGCGCCCTCGACGACCACCAGCCGCGCGTCGGGGATGCGCTCCTCGAAGGTCCGGCCGAAGGTGGGCGGCGGGTAGGCCTGGTCGAACTCCCCCCACAGGAGGAGCGTCGGCGCCCCCAGCCCGGGGAGCTCCGCCGCGCGGCCGCCGTTCTCGTCCCGCACGAGGTCGATCATGGCGTTCCAGCTGACCCGGTTCTCGAGGCCCAGGAAGACCTCGTGCACCCGCTCGGGGTCCGCGGCGCCGTCGAAGTGCGGGTCCAGCGCCGAGGCGACCCGCGGCTCGCTGTTCACCAGGTAACCGAGACGCGCCACCGACCACTCGCGCATCTTCACCTCCTCGCTCAGGAACTGCTCGCGCGTCCGCGGGAGGCCCGAGGAGTCGATCAGCACCAGCCGTGAGATCAGGTCGGGGTGGTCCAACGCCGCCCGCCAGCAGAACTCGCCCCCGTAGGAGTTCCCCACGAGCGTCACCCCGGAGAGGCCGAGGGCCCGGAGGGTCCCGGCGACGTGGTCGGCGCAGCGCTGGAAGGTCACCGTGCCTGGCCGGGCGTCGCACATACCGTGGCCGAGCACCTCCAGGGTCCAGACCGGCGTGCGGCCCGCGAGCCCGTCCTCGCCGAAGAGGACCCGGGTCCAGGCGCCCATGGTGTCGGGGGTCCCGTGGACGAGCACGACGGGCGCCTCACCGTCGACCCCTTCGGCCGCCGCCTCGAAGTGGGCGGCCACCCACTCCTCGCCGGAGCCCTCCAGGGTCCCGGTCCGGAGCCGCTCCCGGAAGGGCGCGTTCTTCTCGAGGGCGAGGGACCGCTCCCGGACCGTGGCGGCGTCCAGGGACCCGCACCCTGCGCCCACGGCGGCGCTGGCCACCAGCGCGGCGCCCGCCGCCCCGAGGAGCGCCCGCAGGACCCTGCCGCTCTCGCGCGGGCGCCGGGCCGAGGGGCCATCCGGGTTGGGCGGGGTCACGGGGACTCCGGACCGCCCGGCGGTTCGGGGCCCGTCGGGGGCACGGTCGACGGGGCCGTGGGAAGGGGAACGCCTCATGTGCCAGTCATTCGTCCACGGCGCGCCGACGGATGACGGCGTCGGACGCGCGCCCTCCCCGCGCCCCCTCCGCGCCCCCCACCGGGACGCCCGCGGAGCGACGGGCGGGGCCCGGACGTCTCGCGTATCCTCTCCGACCCGCGGCACCGCGCCCGGGCTCATCCGCACGGAGCCTCCGGACGAAGACCGAGCAGCGAGAGGACAAGTCGTCGCGCCCCCGAGGGGGTTCACGACCTGCCCGACGCTCGCCCCGCCCTTCTCCCAGAGGCCCCTCCCGGGCCCGAACCACGCCACGGAACCCATGAAGACCGCGCTGAAACTCGTCGATCGGGGCCTCGTCCCGCTCCCGCTCCTCCGCCTCGGGGTGCGCCGACTGCTGGTGCAGCGCCTCCAGGACGAGTCGGCGAGCCCGACCAGCGGCACCGACGCCTGGATCCGCGAGATGGAGCAGGGCCCGGTGGCGGACGTCCCCGAGAAGGCCAACGAGCAGCACTACGAGGTGCCGCCCGGGTTCTTCCTGCGCTCCCTCGGGCCGCACCTGAAGTACAGCTCCTGTTACTTCGAGCGGGGCGACGAGGACCTCGGCACCGCAGAGGCGCGCATGCTCGAGCTCACCTGCGAGCGGGCCCAGCTCGAGGACGGCCAGGCGATCCTGGAGATGGGCTGCGGGTGGGGCTCGCTGACCCTCTGGATGGCGGCCCGGTACCCCAACTCCACGGTCACCGCGGTCTCCAACTCGGGCCCCCAGCGCCGCTTCATCCTCGACTGCGCGCGGGAGCGGGGGCTGGAGAACGTCGAGGTGATCACCGCCGACATGAACACCTTCGACGCCCTCCAGGGGCGCCCGGAGGGCTTCAAGTTCGACCGGATCGTCTCCGTGGAGATGTTCGAGCACATGCGGAACTGGCCGGCGCTCCTCGGCCGCGCCCGCGGGTGGCTCAGTGACGCAGGGCGGATGTTCATCCACGTCTTCACCCATAAGTCGCTGAATTACCCCTTCGAGGTGCGGGACGATACGGACTGGATGAGCGAGCACTTCTTCTCCGGCGGGATGATGCCGGCGGACGATCTGCTCCTCACTCTCGCGGGCCGCGACTCCCTGCCCTTCTCCGTGGAGCAGCACGATGTGGTGAACGGTCGCCACTACTCGCGGACGGCGAAACTCTGGAGAGAGAACCTCGAAAACAGAAAGCGGGCCATCATGCCCGTGCTAAGAGACACCTACGGCGCGGACGCGGGGACCTGGTTCCAGCGTTGGCGTATCTTCTTCCTCGCCTGCGAGGAGCTCTTCGGCTTCCGAAACGGGTCGGAGTGGGCCGTCTCCCACTACCGCCTCGCCCCCACCACAGTTGACGCTGCCGCCCCCTCCGACGCCCGCGCTCGGGACAGGGTCGGCGAAGAAGTGACCACCTGATGCAACTCGCACTCAAGCGCTCGTCCATGGCCGTGATCCGCTGGTTCGACTCCTGGAGCGGAACCACGAACGACCCCACCTCCGCCCAGGAGGAGGTGGCCGCCGGCCCGGCCAAGATCGATTGGGGACGCGTCGTCCCCTTCCTAGCGCTGCACGCGTCCTGCCTCTTCGTCTTCGTCGTCGGCTGGTCCTGGGTGGCCGTCGGCATGGCCGTGGGCATGTACTACCTCCGGATGTTCGCCATCACCGCGGGCTACCACCGGTACTTCAGCCACCGCGCCTTCCGCACCTCCCGCTTCGGCCAGTTCTGCCTCGCGGCCCTCGGCGCCAGCGCCGCGCAGCGCGGTCCGCTCTGGTGGGCCGCCCACCACCGCCACCACCACGAGTTCTCGGACGAGCCCGAGGACCTCCACTCGCCCCGACAGAAGGGCTTCTTCTGGAGTCACGTGGGCTGGGTGCTGGACCGGACGAACTTCGCCACCCGGCTGGAGCGCGTGAAGGACTTCTCCAAGTTCCCCGAGCTCCGCTTCCTCGACCGCTTCGACATCGTCGCGCCCACCGTCCTGGGCTTCTCGATGTTCCTCCTCGGCGTGGCCCTCGAGGCCTGGGCGCCGGGGCTCGGCACCAACGGCTGGCAGATGCTCGTCTGGGGCTTCGTGGTCTCCACCATCGCCCTGTACCACGGCACCTTCACGGTGAACTCCCTCGCCCACGTGTTCGGGCGCCGGCGGTTCAACACGAAGGACGACAGCCGGAACAGCTTCCTCATCGCCCTGCTCACCCTCGGCGAGGGCTGGCACAACAACCACCACCACTACCCCGCCTCCGCGCGCCAGGGCTTCTACTGGTGGGAGATCGACGTCTCCTACTACATCCTGAAGGCGGCGTCGTACGTGGGCCTCGTCTGGGACCTCCGTCCCGTCCCCGAGCGGGCGCTCGCCGCCCGGCGCATCAACGGCTGAGCCGAAGCTCGGGTTGAAGGTCGCCGTCGTCGGAAGCGGTGTCGCCGGGATGGTCACCGCCCGGCGGCTGCACGAGGCGGGACACGAGGTCTGCCTGCTCGAGGCGCGGGACCGGATCGGCGGGCACACCGCGACGCGGGACGTCACGGTCGGCGGCCGGGACGTGGTGGTCGACACCGGCTTCATCGTCTTCAACGAGCGCACCTACCCGGGCTTCTGCGCCCTGCTGCGCGAGCTCGAGGTCCCCTGGATCGCGAGCGACATGAGCTTCAGCGCCCGCATGGAGGGGCCGGGCATCGAGTACAACGGGACGACGGTGGCGAGCCTCTTCGCCCAGCGCAGCAACGCCCTGCGCCCCGGCTTCTGGAGCATGATCCGGGGCATCCTGCGGTTCTACCGCGAGGCCCCCGAGCTGCTCGCGCTCCCCGCGGACGAGCCCGGGCCCACCCTCGGTGAGTACCTGCGCGCCGGCCGCTACTCGCGCACCTTCATCGAGTGGCACATGGTGCCCATGGCCTGCGCCGTCTGGTCCGGCCGGCCGGGGTCGATCCTCGACTTCCCCGCGCGGACCCTGGTGCGCTTCTTCGCGAACCACGGGTTCCTCCAGGTCGACGACCGCCCGCCGTGGCTCACGGTGCGCGGCGGCAGCCGGACCTACGCGGAGAAGCTGGTGGAGCCCCTGGGGGACCGGGTCCGGCTCTCCTCGCCCGTGGAGCGCGTGGCGCCCCGGCCGGACGGGAGCGTGGACGTGACCGTGCGCGGCCAAGGGCCGGAGCACTTCGACCGGGCGGTGCTCGCGTGCCACGCGGACCAGGCGCTGGGCATGCTCGACGCCCCCACCGACGTCGAGCGTGAGGTCCTCGGCGCGATCCGCTTCCAGCCCAACTCGGTCATCCTGCACACGGACGAGTCGCTCATGCCGAAGCGGCGGGCGGCGTGGGCCGCCTGGAACGTGCACGTGCCCGCCGAGCCGACCTCCGAGGGGGACCTCGTCCGGGTCACGTACTGGATGAACGAGCTGCAGTCCCTGGAGGGCCCGGAGCAGCTCTTCGTGACCCTGAACTGCAAGGACCGCATCGACCCGTCCAAGGTGGTCCGGGAGACGGTGTTCTCCCACCCGGTGTACGACGCCGACTGCGTGCGCGCCCAGGGGCGCCACCACGAGATCGACGGCGCGCGCGGCGTCCACTACTGCGGGGCCTACTGGCACTACGGGTTCCACGAGGACGGCGTCCAGAGCGCGCGGCGCGTGCTCGAGGCCATGGGCGTGGACCCCAGGCTGCCGGCGCGGGAGGAGGAGCTCCGCCCCGAGGTGGCCGCCCGATGAGCGCCGCCGACGCGGCGCCCGGGCTGTCCTCCGCGGTGTACGTCGGGCGGGTCCACCACGCCCGCCACAGCCCGCGGGCGCACCGGTTCGCCTACCGGGTGTTCGAGCTCCTGCTCGACCTCGACGAGCTGGACCGGGCCTTCGACGGGGCGTGGCTCTGGAGCGTCGAGCGCCCCAACCTCGCCTCCTTCCGCCGACGCGACTTCCTGGGGCCCGTGGATCGCCCGCTGCGCGAGGCCGTGCGGGACCGCGTGGCCCGGGAGACGGGCGCCCAGCCCCCCGACGGCCCCATCCGCCTCCTGACGCAGATCGCCCTGTTCGGGTACTGCTTCAATCCGGTCTCCTTCTACTACCTGTTCGAGACCGACGGCACGACCCTCCACTCCATCGTGGCGGAGATCACCAACACGCCCTGGAACGAGCGCCATCAGTACGTGCTGCTCGCATCCGAGGCCACCCGGGCGGGCGAATGGTACGAGTGGAGGTTCCAGAAGGACTTCCACGTCTCGCCCTTCTTCGACATGGACCACCGCTACCACTGGCGCTTCACCGTCCCCTCGGACGAGCTGGGGTCGCCCCTGCGGGTCGCCATGGAGAACCGGACGGGCCCGGAGGAGGAGCGCGTCTTCGACGCCGCCTTCGAGCTCGAGCGGCGGCCCATGTCCCCACCGCAGCTCCGGCGGAGCCTGCTCCGCCACCCCTGGATGAGCGCCAAGGTCCTCGGCGCCATCTACTGGCAGGCGCTCCGTCTCTGGACGAAGCGCACGCCGTTCTTCTCGCACCCGAAGAGCGCCTGAACGCCGCGCTCCCGCGCGGCACGCCAGCCCCATGACCCTGATCCAACCCACCACCGAACGGCCGATCGTCCGCCCGGAGGGCTCACCCAGCGCCAGTGATCCCAGCGCCAGTGATCCCAGCGCCGCCGAGGCCGCACCCGGAGGCCCCGCCCCGGAGGTCCGCCCCGGCGGAGCGAGCGCGGCAGCGCCCACGACGGCCGGAGCGCAGGGCGCCTCGCGCCAGTCCCTCCTCGAGCGCGCCGTGCGAGGGAGGCTGAGGCTCATCTTCCGCGGCTCCCTCACGCTCACCGCGGAGGGCGCGACGGAGGTCTTCGGGACCCCGCTCCCGTCGGGGGCCTCGGACATGGTCCTGCTCCCCAGCGGCGGCGTCGGGAGCGTGGACCGGGACGCTCACGGGACCGTCGAGGTCCACGACGACCGCTTCTGGAGCGCCCTCGCCCTCCGGGGGAGCGTCGGCGCCGGGGAGGCCTACGCCTACGGATGGTGGACGTCGCCCGAGCCCACGGACGTGGTGCGGGTCCTCGTGGCCAACCAGCGCGCGCTCGACGGCATGGAGAAGGGGCTCGCGCGCCTCTCCCTCCCGATGCTCAAGGCCTTCCACTGGCTCCGGGACAACACCCGCGCAGGGTCCAGGAAGAACATCGCGGCTCACTACGACCTGTCCAACGACTTCTTCGGGCTGTTCCTCGACCCGACCATGACGTACTCGTCCGCCTTCTACGCGCGGCGGGACGACAGCCTCGAGGACGCGCAGCTGGCGAAGATCGACCGGCTCTGCGAGCGGCTGGACCTCGGCCCGGACGACCACCTGCTGGAGATCGGGACCGGCTGGGGCGCCTTCGCGCGCCGCGCGGCCTCCCGCTTCGGCTGCCGGGTGACCACCACCACCATCTCGAAGGAGCAGCACGCCTTCGCCGTGGAGCGGATCGAGCGCGCGGGCCTCTCGGACCGCGTCGACGTGCGGCTCGAGGACTACCGCGACGTCCGCGGCCAGTTCACGAAGATCGTCTCGGTCGAGATGATCGAGGCCGTCGGCGCCCGCCACTACGGCACCTTCTTCGAGACCTGCGCCCGCCTGCTGGCCCCCGGCGGCGCCCTCGCGATGCAGGCGATCACGATCCACGACCGGCACTTCGACCGGGCCCGGAAGGCCGTGGACTTCATCCAGCGACACATCTTCCCCGGCAGCTGCATCCCCTCCGTGACGGCCCTGTCCTCCGCGGCCGCCAGCGCGAGCGACCTCCGGCCGGTGTTCATGGAGGACATCGGCGAGCACTACGTGCCGACCCTCCGCACCTGGCGGGACACCCTCAGGGAGCGGCGGGAGGAGGCCGTCGCCATGGGCTTCGACGAGGACTTCCTCCGGCTCTTCGACTTCTACTTCTGCTACTGCGAGGGCGGCTTCGCCGAGCGTCACATCTCCGTGGCGCACCTCGTGTACGCGAAGGAGGGTCGTGCCTTCGCTCCCCCGGTCTCCGCGTCGCTCGCGCCCCGTGGGTGACAGCTCCCGCTCCTCCCGACGCCGGCGCCGTGCCCTCGCCCTCGCCCTCGCCTTCCGGGGCGGGGAAGGTGGTCAACTTCGTGGTGTTCCAGGCGATCTGGTTCGCCTGCGTGTACGGGGCGGCCCTGGGGCGTCCGTGGATCGGTCCGGTCCTGGCCGCAACGCTGCTGCCCCTCAACCTCCGCTTCGCCCGCTCCGTGGGCGCGGAGCTGCGCCTGTGGGCGCTCTCGGGCGCCATGGGGCTCGCGGCGGACACCGCCCTGAGGTCCGCGGGGCTGCTGGAGTTCCCGGGCTCCTGGGACGGCGCGCTGGCCCCAGGGCTCTCCCTGCCCCCGGTGTGGATCGTGACCCTCTGGGTGGCCTTCGGATCGCTCCTGAACTCCTCGCTCGCCTGGCTTTCCGGGCGCCGCTGGCTCCTGGTGGCGCTGAGCGCCCTGGGGGGCCCCATGTCCTTCTGGTCGGGCGCCCGGATCGGCGCCACGGCGGTTCCGGGCGGCTGGTTGGGCTACCTCTCGCTCTCGATCGAATACGCTGTGCTGGTCCCAGTGCTGATGAGCGCCGCCGGCCCTCCCGGGGCCGCGGGGCGAGAAGATCCCAGGAATCCGAAGGACATCGACCCGCGAGCGGTCCGCCGCGGCAAAGTGCCTGCCGATCAGGGGATAGAGAACGATGACGCGCGCCGCTGAATTCACTGCAGAACTGATTCGAACCACCAGCCGTGGCCTCGCAGGGCTCTCCACGGCCCGGCTCTTCGAGAAGATCGAGGGCGCGGAGTCGCGCTACGGCGACGACGGCTTCGACTCGTGGCGCCAGGCCCTCGGGGCGCGCCTGGAGGCCCTCGCCTCCGCCCTCGAGGCGGACGACCCCTCCCTGTTCACGGAGGACATGGTCTGGTTCCGGGCCGTCATCACCTCCCGCGACGTGGGCGAGGAGGACGTCGTGGTGGCGCTCAACAGCATGCAGGAGACCCTCGCGGCCCAGCTGCCCGGGGCCGCCGACAGCTCCATCGGGCGCTTCTTCGACGCCGCCAGGGAGTCCCTCGCCGAGCCCGGGCCCCAGGCGAGGGGCCTCGATCCGGCCTCGCGGGCCAACGAGCTCTTCGAGCTCGCCCTGCTCGGGGACCTCTCGAGCGCCCGGAACTACCTCATCGACGGGGTCAGGGAGGGCACGTTCTCCCTGGAGGAGGCCGTCGTCGAGATCCTGCTCCCGGCCGCCCGGGAGGCGGGCCGCCGCTGGCACGTGGGCGAGATGGGCGTGGCCGCGGAGCACGTGATCACCGCCACCCTGCGCAGCGCCCTGCACGGGCTCACCGCCGCCCAGCCGCCGGCGGAGCGGAACGGCAAGGCCGTCCTCGTGGCCGCGGTCCCCGGGGACGCCCACGACACGGGCCTGGTGGCCTTCGCCCTGCTCCTGGAGCAGGACGGCTGGCGCGTGGCCCTCGCGGGCGCCGACACGCCGGCCAACGAGCTGGACGTCACCGCGGCGGCTTACAACTGCGACCTCATCGCCCTGTCCGCCACCCTCGTGGCCCAGCGCTACGCCCTGTCCAGCTACCTGGGCGACCGCAACGGCGAGATCCCGGTCCTCGTGGGCGGCGCCGCCGTGCGCGGCGAGGAGGACGCCCTCAAGCTGGGCGCCCAGGGCTTCGCCCCCGACCTCGTCCAGGGCCTCGGCGCGGCCAGGGCCCTCGTCGGCCTCTCCTGAGGCGTCGCTCCGACGGCCCCCGCATCGCCGGAGGCCCTGTCGGAGGGACCCCTATCGAGCGCAGTCCTGTCGAGAGCAGTCCTGTCGACGGGGCCGCAGTCGGCGGAGGCCGTGTCTCCATCGGCCGTGTTCCCGAAGGCCGTGCCCGAGAGGCTCCGTCACCGACGCCAGCCCACCGGGCGCCGGCCGTCGAGGTGAGCCCGACCGAGACGAGTCGTCCCCGCGAGTGAGCGGGACCGTGGAGCGGCGCCCCTCGGCCCCCTCACCCACTGCGCGAGGAGGGGCTGGGGGAACACGGCCCGCCCGTCCGCGGAGCCGCCTCGCCTCTCGTCGGACCGGACCGGCGTCCGGTCGAGGCGCTCCCGCAGGGGGGCCCGGTCGACGCCGCGTCCGCTCCTGGTCGCCCTGTCGCGCGTCGA
>JASFWR010000113.1:0-9540 GCA_050049155.1 Planctomycetota bacterium
GCCCGTGAGGCTCAGCACGGCCACGGCGAGGTACGCCACGAGGAGCAGGTGTCGCAGGCCCATGGCGACACCGTAGCGACCGCGCGCATCCGCGTCGCCCCTTCCCGGACGGCCCGCCCCCCGCCGTGCACAGGCGCTATGCTCCTCGCTCGAATTCCCCAAGGACCCCCAACCACGGAACCCACCATGGCCCGCGCATCCGCACGCCACATCCTCGTCGACACCGAAGAGAAGTGCCTCCAGCTGAAGGAGGAGATCGCCGGCGGCGCCTCCTTCGCCGACCTCGCCAAGCAGCACTCCTCCTGCCCCTCCGGTCAGCGCGGCGGCGAGCTCGGGGAGTTCGGCCCCGGCCAGATGGTCAAGGAGTTCGACACCGTCGTCTTCAACGAGGCCGTCGGCGAGGTCCACGGCCCGGTCAAGACCCAGTTCGGCTACCACCTCCTCGAGGTCACCAGCCGCTCGTGAACCCGGGGGCCGGGCCGGTGCTCCCCGCGCCTGCCCGGCGAGCCCGGTGCCGCCCGCGTCTGCCGAGGCCGGGCGTGCGCCGAGGCCCCGCGTGTGCCGAGGCGACGCCCGGCGGCTCAGGTGCGGACGCCCACCGCGGCCAGCAGCGTGCGCGCGAGGCGCAGGGCCGTGGGCCGCGCCGTCAGCGACGTGAGGTGGCGGGCGAGCACCGGCCCCGAGCGGTTCCGCGTGAACCAGGGCGGCCGGGGCACGATCCGGAAGGGGGCCCGCAGCACCGTCTTCTGGGGGCGGTCGAAGAGGTAGGTGTTGTGCACCGCCCCGATGCCGCTCCCCGCGTCGTCGAGGGGGTTGCCCGGGAAGGCGCCCCAGGTGGTGGAGGCGAGGGGGAAGGACGCCGCCGCCCAGAGGTTCACCGCCACGGTGCCGTAGCGCAGGTCCGTGACGGCCCGCTCCACGGCGCGCGCCACCTCGGGGTCCCGGAGGCTCGCGGGGTGCACGAGCAGCGTCACGTTCAGGCTGCCCGAGATCACCTCGTTGGCGAACCGGACCGCCTTGCGGACGAAGTCCACCGCGCCCTCCGCCGGCAACGCGGACTCCGCCAGCGCCCCGCACCAGAACTCGTGCTGGAAGCACGGGTCGAGCCGCTCCCCGGGCGCGACTCCCTCGGCGACGAGCCACGGCGTCCCCCCGTCCCCGACCCGGCGGGCGTCGGGGTGCGCCGCGAGGAACGCCTCGCGCTGGGCGTCCTGCCCCGGGTAGTACGCCGGCCGCGGCTCCGTGTCCGCGAGCGCCTCACGGAGCGCCGCCAGGAGGTCCTCGCGCTGGTCCCAGCCCGCGTGGGTGAGCAGCACGCGCGAGGCGTTGCAGTTGAAGCCGGCGTTCGTCGCCAGGGAGCTGGCGAGGTTCTCGCCGTGGTAGCGGAGGTCTCCCCTGGACCAGGGCCCGGGGACCACGATCACCGGGCTCACGTTCCCCAGCTCACTCGTGATCGGGCGCCCGTTGCGCGGCGCGCCCGCGCGCTTGCGCTCCGCGGCCGCCTCGCCCTCGCCCCAGACCACCCGGTCGTGGGTCGCCAGGGAGCCGGTGACGTGGATGGAGTCGATCCCCTCGTGCTGCGACAGCCGCTCCCCCACCTCGGCGCCGCCGTACACGATCCGCAGCAGGTCGGCGTCCACCAGGGGCCGCAGCGCCACCTCCAGCACGGGGCCCACGGCCTCGTTCACCGGGTTCATCTTGAGCAGGGCGCACTCGCCCTCGGTGAAGAGCTTGTGGAGCACGTCGAGGGGGCCGATCGACGTCACGTTCCCCGCTCCGAGGACGAGCGCCACCCTGGCCTCGCGGTGCTCGGGCCGCTGCGCCCGAGCCATGTTTGCCGGGAGCTCCTCGAGCGAGACCCCGGGGTCCTGCCAGACCTCGGCCGTGATCCCGCGCAGCAGGATCCGATCCAGGGGGTCGGTCGGGAAGACGGGCGCGCTCACCTGGCCGGTCGGGAGCGCCCGCGCGACCCCGGGGAGCCCCGGGGCGCCGCGGGCCGCCACGTCCTTCAGGGAGCGGACCAGCTGCCGCGTCGCCCGCAGCACCGCGTAGGGCCCGCCGAGCCACTCCTCGGCCTCCGCGTGCGCGCCGCGCGTCACCCCCTTGAGCCCGCACGCCGCGTCCACCCAGGCCTCGGCCTGCGCCTCGATGGAGGGCAGGAGCGACTCGAGCACGCGCACCTGCTCCTCGGTGGACGCCCCGCGCCAGCGGGCCGCCCCGGCCCGGAGCGCGGCGACGGCCGCGTCCTGCTCCGCCTCGGTGGAGGGCGGCAGCGCGCCCGCGGCGCGGGTCGGTGCGGGTCGTTCGGAGCTCATGCCCCCACACCGTAGCGCCGCCGCCCCGCGGCGCGAGCACGGGGTCCCGCGCCCGCCGTCACTCCCCGTCGCGGTCGAGCGCCAGGGCCCGCTGGACGAGCGCCACGGTCTCCGGGAAGGGGACCCGACGCGCCAGGTCGGCGGCGGCCACCCAGGCCTGGGCCCGCGGCTCCTCGGCGGGCCCCTGGGCGGCGCACTCCATGGAGAAGAAGCCGCAGCGCACGGCCTCCCCGCCCACCTCGAAGGCGACCTGCCCGACCCAGCGCGGCTCGCGGGCCTCGACGCCGGTCTCCTCCCTCACCTCCCGGAGCGCCGCCGCCTCGATGTCCTCGCCCGGCTCGATGTGCCCCTTCGGGAGCACCCACGGGGCGTCGGGCTCGGCGAGCGGTCGCACCACGAGGACCTCACGGCCGCCGCGCGGGCCCCGGAGCACGATGCCGCCCGCGTGGGTGAGTCCCTCGGTCTCCATGGGGGCGAGCGTAGCCCATGGGCCGGGCAGCGCCGAGGGGCGGCGGCTATCCTGTTCGGCCGCCATGTCCGGCCCCACGCCCGCGCCCCTGCTCCGCCTCCTCGCCCACGTGCGCGAGCACCGCGGGCGCGTGCGCCTGGGCGTCGGCTTCTCGATCCTCAACAAGCTCTTCGACCTGGCGCCGCCGCTGCTGATCGGCGCGGCGGTCAGCATCGTCGTGGACAAGGAGGAGTCGTGGGTGGCGAGCCTCGGCGTCGCCGACCCCTGGCGCCAGTTCCTGGTCCTGGCGGCGATCACCGTGCTCATCTGGGTCCTCGAGTCGCTCTTCGAGTACCTGCAGAAGATCGTCTGGCGGAACCTGGCCCAGACGGTGCAGCACGACGTCCGGCTCGACGCCTACCGCCACGTGCAGGGCCTCGAGCTCGGCTTCTTCGAGGACCAGGACTCCGGCGAGCTCATGTCGGTCCTGAACGACGACGTGAACCAGCTGGAGCGCTTCCTGGACGGCGGCGCCAACAGCCTCGTCCAGCTCTCGACGACCGTGCTCGCCGTGGGCGGGATCTTCTTCTGGGTGTCGCCGAGCGTCGCCTGGGTGGCGTTCCTCCCCATGCCCCTGATCGTCTGGGGCTCGATCCACTACCAGCGCCGCCTCCAGGCCCGCTACGTGGACGTCCGCGGGCAGGTCGGCGCCCTCAACGCGGACCTCGCCGGGAACCTCGGCGGGATCGCGACGATCAAGAGCTACGCCCGCGAGGAGGCCGAGGCGCAGCGCATCGACGAGCAGAGCGAGCGGTACAGGGCGGCCAACCGGCGGGCGATCACGCTCTCCAGCGCCTTCTCCCCGCTGATCCGGATGTTCATCCTCGCGGGCTTCACGGCGACCCTGCTGGTGGGCGGCCGGCTGGCCCTGGACGGAGACCTGGACGAGGCGGCCTTCGCGATCCTGGTCTTCATGACCCAGCGGCTGCTCTGGCCCCTGACGGCCCTCGGCGAGACCCTCGACCTGTACCAGCGGGCCATGGCCAGCGTCCGTCGGATCTTCGGGCTCCTCGACCGGCCGTCGTCCATCAGCGACGGCCCGCGAGCCCTCCCCGTCGCGGCCGTCCGGGGCGAGATGGCCCTCGACGGGGTGGACTTCGGCTATCGAGGCCACGCGCCGCTCTTCGAGGGGCTCGACCTGTCGTTCCCCGCGAGGGAGACCACGGCCATCGTCGGCGCCACTGGCTCCGGCAAGTCCTCGATCACCAAGCTCCTGCTGCGCTTCTACGACCCCGCCGCCGGGACCGTCTCCATCGACGGCGTCGACCTGCGCGAGCTCGTCCTCGCGGACCTGCGCCGCGCCATCGGGCTGGTGAGCCAGGACGTGTTCCTCTTCCACGGGACGATCGCCGAGAACATCGCCTACGCGCGTCCCGACGCCGGCCTCGACGAGATCCGCGCGGCGGCCCGCGCCGCCGAGCTCGACGAGTGGGTGACGTCCCTCCCCCACGGGTACGACACGGTCGTGGGTGAGCGGGGCCAGAAGCTCTCGGGCGGCCAGCGCCAGCGCGTCTCCATCGCGCGCGCCGTGATGAAGGACCCGCCCATCCTCATCCTCGACGAGGCGACCTCCGCCGTGGACAACGAGACGGAGGCCGCGATCCAGCGCTCCATGGAGCGCCTCGCCCAGGATCGAACCACCATCGTGATCGCCCACCGCCTCTCCACCGTCCGGGGCGCGGACCGGATCCTCGTGCTCGACGGCGGCGAGGTCGTCGAGCAGGGCCGCCACGAGGACCTCGTGGAGCGGGGAGGGCTCTACGCCCAGCTCTGGCGGGTCCAAACGGGCGAGCAGGGGGAGCCGGCGGGTTCGCGATGACCGACGCGCTGCACCGCTCGCTGGCGGCCGCGGTGGCGCGCACGCGCGGGTCCGGCGGCGCCCCGCCCGCCGTCGCCCGCCGGGCGGCGGTGGCGCTCCTGCTCCGCGGCGGGTCGATCGAGGACCTCGAGGTCCTGCTCATGCGCAGGGCGGCCCGGGCCGGGGATCGTTGGTCGGGGCAGATCGGGCTCCCTGGCGGCCACGAGGAGGCGTCGGATCCCGACCTCGAGGCGACGGCGAGGCGGGAGGCGGTCGAGGAGGTCGGGCTCGACCCAGGGGACGACCTCGCCCGCCCCTTCGGCTCCCTGCCGACGTTCCAGGCGCTCGCGCGCGGCGAGCGGGTCGACCTCACCATCACCCCCTTCGTGTTCCATCACCCTGCGCCGCCGCGGCCCGTCCTCGGGCCCGAGGCCTCGGAGGCCTTCTGGCTCCCCCTCGCCCCCGCCCTCGCCGGCGAGCTCGACGAGCCGTTCCGCTACGAGCGCGGCGAGGTGGTCCATCGCCTCCCCTCGTGGCGATTCGAGGGGAGGACGATCTGGGGCATGACCCACGGCATCCTCAGCCGGTTCGGCGACGCGCTCCGAGCGGCGGAACCCGGGGGAGAGTGATTCGATCTGGGTCACAACTGCGTCCGTTCGTCGCAGCACCGTCTCCGATCACGACTCGTCCCGACCGACCCTGGGGAATCCCGGGTGCGCTTGGAGGACGTGGGTGGGACATTGTTGGGCAGACGCGTCGAGGCTGGCGAGACGCTGGCGTCCGCGTTCACTAGCAACCCCATTCTCTTCCTAAGCACATGCTTCGCTCCATCTCGCTCACGGCCGCTGCCCTCGGACTCAGCGCGGTCGCCTCTGCCCAGACCCCCATCGCCACCGAGTCCTTCGAGTACGCGGTCCCCGGCCTGCTCTACCAGCAGGCGGGCGGCACCGGTTGGTCCAACGCCTGGTGGGTCAGCGGCGGCGCCAACGACGACCTGGTCATGTTCGACCAGACGATCACTCCGCCCTTCACCGGCGCCGACAACCTCGGCGGCTACGCCGGTCAGGTCGCTGTCTTCGGCGCGGCCTACCGCCAGTTCGACCTCAACGCTCACCCCGAGCTGATCGACCCGGTCACCGGCCACTGGGGCGCCGACGGCACCACCATCTGGATCTCCTTCAGCACGGTGAACTTCCAGGGCCAGCCCCAGGACCACTACGGCGGCCTCTCCCTCTGGCGCGCGGGTGAGAACCCGGCCGAGTCCCTCTTCCTCGGCTCCCCCTGGAACGCCCAGGGCTGGGGCATCGACGACGAGGGCGACCTCGCCGGCTCCGCTCCCGCGGTGATCATCCCGAACACCAACGACCAGGTGGCCGCCCGCCTCGTGGTCCGGATGGACTACATGGCCGGCCAGAACCGCTGCCGCATGTGGGTCGACCCCGCCAGCGACTACCCCACGGGCCCGGCTGACCTCGACGAGATGGTCAACGGCGGTGACTTCGACGAGATCCGCCTCTCCTGCGGCGGCAACAACGGCGACCTGTACTTCTGGGACAACCTCGTCTTCGCCAAGGGCGCTCCGTCGGGCGGCATCGGCACGAACTACTGCACGGCCAACGTGAACTCCACGGGTGCCACGGGCAGCATCTCCGCGACGGGCTCCGACCAGGTCGCGAACAACAACCTCTCGCTCGTCGCCTCGGACCTGCCGAACAACTCCTTCGGCTTCTTCCTGACGAGCCAGACCCAGGCCCAGGTCCCGAACCCGGGCGGCAGCTCCGGCAACCTCTGCCTAGGCGGCGCCATCGGGCGCTACGTTGGCCCCGGCCAGGTGCTGAACTCCGGCGCCACCGGAACCTTCACCCTGCCCCTGGACCTCACCAGCACCCCGCAGCCCACCGGGCTCGTGTCGGTGCAGGCCGGTGAGACCTGGAACTTCACGACCTGGCACCGTGACGCCACCGGCGGCACGACCACGTCCAACTTCACGGACGGCCTCGAGATCACCTTCAACTGATCCGACCGCCGGCCCTGCGGCGGGGACCCCACCGTCCCCCCGCGCGGCCCCATGGACCGCGGCCCCGGAGCTCGATGGAGCTCCGGGGCCGCGTCCGTTCCGGGGCGCCGGCGCCGCCGGGCGCGGCGCGGATCAGCCGTCCTCGTCGCCCCCCGCGTACCCGTTGGCCGCGAGGGAGCGCCGGATGCTGTCCGGGACGTCGGCCTCGGAGGCGCCGGACGGGGCGCGCTCGAGGCCCTCGATGATCTCCTGCGCGGCGGCGTCGTAGAGGCGCCTCAGGCTCGCGCCGCCCTCCGCGTCCGCCGAGAGCCGCGGCTGCAGTTCCAGGGGATCCTCGGAGAGGTCGAACCAGGCGCTGCCCCCGTTGTCGTGGTTCACCACGTACTTGCCCGCGGTGGTCCGCAGGCTCCGCAGGTTGCGCCCGACGCTCATGAGCTCGGACACCGCCGGCCGATCGGGGGACCCGCCCCGCTCCCCGCGGAGGTACGGCGCCAGGGACTCCCCCATGGTGGTCGAGACCGCGGGCAACCCGGCGAGGTCCCGGAGCGTGGGGCCGAGGTCGATCATCCGCGTTTGCCCCGCGAAGCGCCCCGGCCGCACGACGCCCGGCTGGTGGACGATGAGCGGGATCCGGATCTGCTCGTCGTAGAGCGTGGTGCGGTGCCCCTTCCCCCCGTGGTCGAAGAGCTCCGTGCCGTGGTCCGCCGTGATGACCACCACCGTGTCCTCGAGCAGCCCCGCAGCGCCGAGGTCGTGCCGGATCCGACCGACGATCTCGTCGGTCCAGGCGATCTCCCCGTCGTAGAGCGCGACGATGTGCTCGCGGTCCCGCTCGGGGATGGCCGCGTTGATCGCCGGGTCGTAGAAGAAGTCGCGCCCGGTGAACGGCCCGTCGTAGTCGGGGTCGAAGAGGGTGTCGTAGGGCGGCGGCGGCGTGAAGTCGAAGTGCACGTCCCACAGGTGCACGAAGGCGAAGAAGGGCTCCTCCCCGCCGGACGCCTCGCCGAAGAAGCGCTGCCACTGGGCGTACACCTTGTCGTTGGTGACGCCGTGGTGGGACGCCCGCAGGACCGGGTCCCGCATGGACCAGGCGTTGTCCTCGTCCACCTCGTCGTCCGCCACGGTCTGGACGCAGTCCACGTACCGGTCGAAGCCCTGGCCGAGGCCGAAGGCGGGGTGGAGGTAGGGCCCCGCGAAGAAGCCCGCGGTCCGATAGCCGGCGGCCTGGAAGGACTCCGGCAGGGTCTCGAAGTCCTCGGAGAGCCGGAACCTCACCGCGTCCACGACGCCGTGGACGCTGTCGGGAACCGAGGTGAACATCGCGGCGTGGGCCGGGAGGGTCCAGGGCGCGCTGCTGATGTGCTGCTCGAAGAGCGCCCCCTCGGCGGCCAGGGCGTCGATGTTGGGTGAGGTGGGCCGCCGGTAGCCGTAGCACCCCAGGTGGTCGGGGCGCAGGGTGTCGATGGAGATGAGCACCACGTTCGGCCGCTCCACCGCGGCGTCCCCGCCGCAGGCCGCGCACAGGGTCACCAACGCCGCGAGCAGCGGCTGGGGATGGGCGGCGGCGCGGGGGCGGAGCATCACTGGGGGTTCATCGGCTGGGTGTACGGGGACCCGGAGCGATAAAGCTCGAGACGGGCCTCGATCTCCGTACGCATGGGGCTGCCCTCCGTGAGCAGGGAGAGCGCGCGCTCCGCGTCGGCCGCCGCTCCCTCGTGGTCCCCGGTCCGAGCGCGCGCTGCGGCCCGCACGTCGAGGCGCTCGGCGTCCTCGCCCAGGTCGCGCACGAGCGCCTCCGCGAGCTCCAGGGCCGCCGCCCCGTCCCGGGCCGCGGGGTCGGCGCTCGTGGCCCGGGTCCAGGCCAGCAGCGTCCGCGGGCCTGGGAGGCCGCGGACCGACTCCGGCGCGGCCGCGATCGTGTCCATGGCCTCCGCGTCCCGGCCGAGCATCATGAGCAGCATGACCACCCGGCTGGTGGCCTCCGGGTCCTCGGGGGCCAGCGCGAGGTCCTGGCGGAGGAAGCGTAGCCCCTGGTCGTGCCGCTCCAGCTGGCCGAAGGCCGCCGCCATGCGCGCCGCGTGCCGGCGCTCGTGGAGGTCGTGGCGGTCGAAGCCGACGGCGGCGTTGACCCCGGTCGCCGCGACCCCGGCGGCGAGCGCGGCCAGCGCCGGCCACGCGCCGCGCCGATCCCGGAGCACGAGCCCGCACGCCAGCGCCGCCATGGGGACGAGGCCGACGGCCGCCGGGAGGCGGTACCGCGGCGTGTACCAGAAGACGAGGCACACGGCGAGCGGGACGCCGACCACGAACAGCCAGGGCGAGAGCTCCCGCAGGCCCCGGCGCCGGACGAGGGAGAGGGTGAGCAGTAGCCCGGCCGGGATCAGCCAGGCCAGCGGCAGGGGGGCGAGCCAGAGGTACGTGGCCACGCCGTCCCTGCGCTCCATCCAGGGCTGGTACACGTCGCCGTAGCGGCGGCCCGTCAGGGTGTACCAGGCCTTGATGCCCGCGACCTCGAGCGCTCGCCCGGGGTCCTCGGCCCACCAGTCGAGGCCCCGCCCGAACCAGTGGCGGCTGGCGTCGTTCCAGCCCGCCTCGGGATCGCCGAGGGCCTCGCGCGCCTGGAGCAGCGAGTCCATCCCCTGCTCCTCCTTGCTGTTCACGACCCCGGTGGCGGCCAGGGTCCCGTCCGCCGCCGGGTTGTTCCCGTGGAAGAAGGTCAGGCCCGCCTGGGAGCTGATCGGGATGAACTCCCCGGAGGCCCGGAGGTTGTGGACGGTCGCCGGGGCGATGCAGAGGAGGCTCGCTGCCGCCGAGACGAGGGCCGCCCGCTGCCCGCCCTCGCCGCTGGCGAAGAGCCAGGCCGGCACGAGGGGGACCAGCACCAGGAAGGGCGGATAGGCCA
>JASFWR010000114.1:0-9484 GCA_050049155.1 Planctomycetota bacterium
GAGCGGCGGAGAGGTGCCAGCGCCGCCGGCTGGCGGCGGCCGCTCCGCCGTCGTCGAAGAAGCGCGCCGTGCCGAGGGCCACGCGCTCGGGGCGCCGGCGCCGGAAGGACAGCGCCACGATCAGCGCCGGGAGCGCCAGGCCCGCGAGCGCCTCCGGCAGGAGCGGCGACCAGCCGAGGAGCGTCATCGGAGGAGCCCCGGGACGAAGGACTCGAAGGCATCCTCGGAGGACCAGACCCGGTGGCTGACGCCGTGGGCGGCCGCGAGCTCGCTCCAGCGAGCCAGGAAGCCCTCCAGGTTCCGCTCGTAGCCCTCGAGCCCCCGGCGCACGTCGTCGCCCGCCCGCCGGCGCAGGCCGGTCTCCGGATCGACGAAGGCGCTGGACTCGAGCGCCCCGCGCGCGGGGTCCCACTCCTCGGGCGCCAGGACCTGCCCGAGGTGGAGCCGGCGGCGCCCTCCCAGCAGCCGCAGCACGGCGGCGGGGTCCACGTCCAGGAGGTCCCCGAAGAGCAGCACCCGCCCGGCGGCGCGCGCCCCCGAGCGCTGCCCGCCGCCGGCCAGCAGCGCCTCCAGCCCGCGGTCGCCGCCGGCCACCATCCCCTCGAGGGCGGCGAGCGCGCGCCCGAGGTCCGCGCTGCGCGAGAGCTGGGTCCGATGGACGCGCCCGTCCGGGCTCGCGGCCGCGAGCGTGATCCGGGCGCCGAGGCGGAGCCCCACGGCGATCGCCGCCGCCGCGGCCTCCGCGGCCGACTGCAGCTTCCCCGGGCGCCCCACGCCCATGGACGCGCTCGTGTCCACGCCGACCCACCAGTCCTCCCGGGCCTCGGAACGGTGGACGCGGACGAACGGGCGGTCCAGGCGCGCCAGGAGGTCCCAGTCGAAGCGGCGCAGGTCCTCCCCCGGCCGGTACGGGCGGTACCCCACGAACTCCTGGCCGTCGCCCTTGAGGGTGCGCCTGCGCCCCACCTCCTCCCGCTCCCTCGCCGCCGCCAGCTGGGTCGCGAAGGCCCCGAGCCGGGGCAGGAGGTCGGGGGGCAGGACGACCCCGGGGGACGGGAGCACGGGGAGCTCTCGGTACCCGGGCGAGTCCATGGGTCCGGTCCCCGGTCCTCAGGCCCTGCGGATGGCGACGATGGTGATGTCGTCCTCGCGCGCGTTCCCGGAGAACTCGAGGGCCGCCGCCGCCACGGCCTCCACGGTCTCCCGCGCGCTGCGCCCGCCGAAGCCGCAGTCCGACAGGACCGCGCGCACGCCAGGCTCGTCGAACAGGCGGTCGGGGGCGTCCGGGTGCCGCGCCTCCACGAGCCCGTCGGTGAAGGCGAGGAGCAGGTCCCCGGACTCCATGGCCAGGGGCGCCCCCACCGTGTACTCCATGTCGTCCATCAGGCCGAGGGCCGGCCCGTCCGCGCTGATCGCCTCGATCGTCCGGGTGGCCGCGCGCCAGAGCAGCGGCGGCGTGTGTCCGGCGTTGAGGACCTGCAGCGCGCCGTCGTCCCCGAGGCTCGCCACGAACAGGGTCAGGAACATCCCGTCGTCCATGCGCTCGGACAGGTCGCTGTTGAGCATCGTGACCACGGACCCGGGGTCACCCAGGACCCGCGCGTAGCTCCGCAGGCTCGCCTGGGCAGTGGCCGTGATGAGCGCGGGGCCGACCCCGTGTCCGGTGACGTCCCCGACGACGGCCGCGACCCCGCCGTCGCGGGTCCTCACGAAGTCGTAGAAGTCCCCCGAGGCGTGCTCGGCGCTGCGGTACCAGCCGAAAAGGTCGTAGCCCTCGGCGTCCGGCGGGGACTTGGGCATCAGGCCGGACTGGATCTCCGCCGCGATCTCGAGGGACCGCTCGAGGCGCGCGCGCTCGATGGAGTGCAGGTTGAGCTGGGCGTTCTCGAGGGCGATCGCGATGTGCTGGGCGAGCGCGTGGAAGAGGGCGAGGTCCTCCGGCTTGAAGGCCCTGGTGGCCGCCTTGGAGTCGACGTACAGCGCCCCCCTGGGCAGCGCGCCGGACTCCCCGGCGCCGCCATCACGGGGCAGGAGCGGGACGCACATGACCGCCCGGAGCTTCAGGTCGAAGACCGAGTTGCCGAGGTCGAGCTCCTCCGTGTCCTTCTGGACGCTGGTGCGGATCGGCTGCTCCTGCTCGATCACCTTGCGCACGACCGAGGTCGAGTACTTCGCCTCCCGGCCGAGGGCGGCGGTCTCGCCCTCCGCGGTCCGCTCGCGGGCCACCCGGACGACCTGCTTGCCGGACTCGTCGTCCATCAGGACGAGGAAGCCTCGCTCCGCCCCGGTCGCCTCGACCGAGCTGTCCACGACGTAGTCGAGCAGCGTCTCGAGGTCCCTGGACGCGGAGACCCTCGCGATGGTGTCGAGGAGGACCTCCAGGGACCGGGAGTCCTCTCCCGCGTCCCCGCTGAGGATCATCGAGGTGTCCGACAGGGACACGGACAGGTCGGGCTGTCGCCCCGCCGTACGAGTCGGGGCGGCCGGGCTCGCCGGCGCCTCCACGCTCGGAGACCCTTCCGGCCGCGCTGAGCGCTTCTTCCAGAACGACATGGGCCCGATCTTACCGGGGCCGCCGCGCACCCCGGCTGGAAACCCTTGCGGACCACGCGGCCTTGTCCGACACTCCGGCCCTGTCAGGCCTCCCGCGGCTCCCTCGCGGGGGGTCGGCGGCCCACACCCAAGAGCCCCGCGCCTCCCATGCACATCACAGCCGAACACGGCGATCAGCACGTCACCCTCCACCTTCGAGGGGAGTTCGACACGTTCTACTGCTCCCACCTCGAGGAGGAGGTGGCCGCGGTCCAGAAGGCCGGCCTCCAGAACGTGGTCCTGAACCTCCGCTGGGTGAAGTTCATCAACTCCACCGCGCTCGGCGCGATCATCAAGGCCTCCAAGGCCCTGTCCAAGGAGGGCGGCGGCCTCGCCATCTCCAGCCCCTCGCCCTTCTGCAAGGACATCATCCAGAAGGTGGGCCTCGACCGAGTGGTGAAGGTCGCCGGCTCCGACGCCGACGCCGTGGCCGCCCTGGTCAGCCAGGCCGGCCCCGACGCCGACGCCACCGGCTCGCCGGAGGACCTCGACCCCTCCTCGGTGATCTTCAAGCTCGTGGACAAGGAGCGGCTGAGCCACTTCATCGAGCAGGCCAAGGCCAACAACCCCGTCCACAACCACGCGTTCGGCGGCAACTGGGCCGGGCTCGGGCGCATGTCCGGCCTCGACGCCGACGGCCTCCGGTTCGTCTGGGACGGCGGGGAGACCGGGCTCACGGCCTTCGAGATGGGCCAGATGCTCGCCGTCGGGACCCAGCTGACCGCCAAGTTCCGGCTCCCGCTGCTGAAGTCCGGCTTCGTGGAGGCCACGGTCGCCGTGACCCTCCTCGAGGAGCGCGAGGACGGCGTCAAGGTCGGCTGCACCTTCGAGTCCATCGACGACGAGGCCCGCGAGGCGGTCCGCCAGTACGCGGACGACATGGCGTTCCTCAAGGAGGAGCTCCGCCGCGCCACCAACTGAGGGCGCACGGCGCGCCCCCGGCGCGCGAGCCCGCGGTCATCGATCCGGACGGCCCCGGCCCGCCTCGCGCGGTCCGGGGCCGTCCGCGATCAGGCCTCCTCCACGGAGCTCGGGAGCCCGGCCGCCTCGAGCTCGGCGGCCTCCCGGGCGCGCTGCCCGGCGGTCCGGGACGCCTCCACGACGGACGCCAGCAGGTCCTCGACCCGCCCGGCGACCTTGGGCCAGAGGAAGCGCTCCTGCGCGTGCTCCAGCGCCTCGCGCCCCCAGCGTTCCCGACGGGCCGGGTCCGCCGCGAAGCGAGCGATGGCGGCGCGCCAGGCGTCGAGGTCCCCGGCCTCCACCACGAGCCCGTTCACGTCGTTCTCGACGAGGCCGGAGAGCCTCGCCACGTCGGAGGCGAGCACCGGCACCCCGCAGGCCATGGCCCGGCGGATCTTCAGGGACGCGACGTCGTTGTCGAGCACGGGCACCAGGAGCGCCGTGGCCGACGCGATCAGCCCCGGGAGCTCGGCCGGCCCGCTGATCCCCGTCCAGTGCACGCTCGCCCCGATACCGAGCCGCTCCGCGACGGCCCGGGCGCCGGGCCGGAAGGAGCCGTTGCCGCAGAAGACCAGGCTCCAGTCGTCGAGGCGCCCGAGGGTGCGCGCGAAGGCGTGGATCAGCACCTCGATGCCGCGGCCCGGCTCGACGCGGCCGAGGTGGAGGAGGACACGACCCCGCACCCCGTTGCGGTGCAGGACGTCGCTCGCGAGGCCCGGGCGGAACACCGCGCCGTCGACGCCCGAGGGCTGGACGCTGATGATCTCGGCCGGGAACCCGCGCTCCATGGCCTGCCGCTCCGCGGCGTGGTCCAGGGCCAGCACGCGGGTCACCGTCCTCCGCACGAGGCTGCCCCAGAGCAGCCGCCCGATGCGCCGCAGGACGCGCTCGACCGGCTTGCCGCGGGACGGGAAGCCGGCCTCCACCAGCACCAGCGGCACCTCCAGCTCGCGGGCGGCGCGGGCGGCGCGCCACGCCGCGGGGGAGTGCCCGTCGTAGGCCAGGATGACGTCCGGCTCGAACGTCCGGAGCCCGGCGCGCTCGAGCGGCGCCGCCCCGCGCCCCGTGCCCCCCTCGAGGCCGGACTGCGGGACGTCCCCGGACACGTCGCCGAAGGCCCGCACCGCGTGGCCCCGGCCGAGCAGCTCCCGCGCGAGGAACGGCGCGTGCTCGCCCCCCATGCGGTGCAGGGTCAGGGGGTTCAGGACGAGGGCGATGCGGAGCGACATGGGGTGCGGTGGGACGGGCCCGCCGTCGCAGGGCCCGTGATCGAAGGGCCCGTGATCGAAGGGCCCGCGATCGGAGGGCGCCGACACCGGATCTTCGTCCGGTCCGACCGGCGGACCTGACGGGATCGCGGAGTTCGAGGCCCCCGGACCGCGAGGATGGCGGGATCCGGGAGCAGCGACTCCCCGCCCGGCGGGGCGGAGGCAGCGGGCCGGTGAGGTCCGCTGCGGCGTCCAACTGGAAGAGCCGGAGCCGGGCGCCCCACCGATCGCTCCCCCTCCCCTTGGGGCCCCAAACGGTCGTTTTTTTCGCCTCAATTCGAGCCTCGAACGGCCGAAACCTGTTCTGGGCCGCGGAGCGCGCTGCGCTCCTCCCCCGCTTCCTCACCCCGAGGGTCCCCAGCCCCCGTTTCGAATGCCCGGCTTCCCCACCTCCTCCCAACGCCCCGCCCAGGGCTGGGGCCCGCCCCCGCGCGGCCTCTTCCTCGACATCCTCGGCACCCTCGTCGAGCCCGGCCCCAACGGCAAGTTCCCCACCATCGGCAAGGCCCGGTTCTACGACGGGGTCCTGGACGCCCTCTTCCGGGCGACCCAGGCCGGCTGGAACCTCTACCTGATCGGGAACATCGAGTCCGTCGCCTTCGGCAAGCAGAGCCAGGCCCAGTGGGACAAGTTCCGCCGCGGGCTCATCGCCCGCCTCAAGTCCGAGGGCATCCCGGTGAGCCGTGACTACACCTGCACCCAGCACCCGGAGGGCGTCCGGGGCCAGAACCGGGACTCGGTCTACTTCCTGCCCGGGACCGGCGCCATGCACCACGCGGCGCAGGCCGAGGGCATCTCCCTCTCCCTCTCCTGGGTCGTCGGCGACAGCACCACCGAGCTCGTCGCCGGCTGGCGCGCCGGCTGCTGCACGGCGGCGGTCCGCACCGGGAAGGGCGCCGCGGACGGGGCCTTCCACGTGGACCCCGATATGACCACGGAGACCGCGGCCGCGGCCGTGAACTGGATCGCCCGCGACCAGACGGTCCTGCGCCGGTCCGCCTGAGGACGGGTGGACCGAAGGCCAGGGGAGGCTCGGGGTGGGTTCGATCCCACTCCGAGCCATCCTCGTGGGCGTCGGACATCGAACGGAGACGGGCTCAATTCGGCGGCCCGGGGCCGTCGATAGCGCCCGTGTTCCTCGCTCTCGCCGTTCCCAGGCGACGCCCACGAGCATCGTGGCGCGGCGGAGGATCCACCGCCCTTCGATATCCAACGTCCTGTCAAAATGTTCCAGTCCATCCTCCGCACGGCCGCTGTTGCGGCGTCCGTCGCGACCCTGACCTCCTCGCTGGGCGCCGCGAGCGCACAGGCCCCGACGGTCCCGAACGAGTACGAGTACGCCTGGGTCGAGGTGACCCGCGGGCGCGCCGTCCTGCTCGGGAGTGAGGAGGGCTGCCAGACCATCCGCTCCGGTGACCGCGAGGACACCACCGGCCGCTCGCAGCTCGAGATCCCGACCGGGAGCGAGGCCAAGATCACCTGGCCCGGCGCGTGCAGCGTCCGGGTCTACGGCCCCTCCTCCATCGAGTGGACGAACCAGGGCAGCACCCTCGGGATGAAGTTCCACGAGATCACCTGGGCGGACTTCGAGTGCCGCAAGGGCGAGCACGAGCTGTTCCTCCCCTCGGACTGGAGCGGCACCTTCGGGCGCAGCGCCTTCCACGTGCGCGGCATCACGGGGGGCCCCTGCGAGCTCCGCCTGCAGGCCGGCACACCGGTGGCCCTCCAGTGGGAGGGCGACGACCGCTACACGCTCCCGCCGGTCCACGTGTACCCCGGCTCCAGCGTCCGCCTCGACCGGCCGCGCTTCCGCAACGCCCCCACCGCCCAGACCGGCTCCACCGGCACCTGGGAGATGGAGGAGTCCGTGAGCCAGTGGCCCTGGAGCCCGGTCTCCTACCCCGGCCAGCCGGCCGGGAGCCAGGTCGGAGGCACCAGCGCCTCGGTCCCCACCGGCGGCGAGGGCGTCACCTACTCCACCGAGTCGGAGAGCACCTGCTACGCCGAGGAGGAGGCCATGGACAGCACCCTCTGCGAGATGCCGGAGATGTGCCAGGAGGGCTTCGAGTCCGCCACGGCCGAGCCGATCACCTACGCCCAGGCGCCGGTGACCCCCGTCGAGCCCACCGTCGAGATGGAGGTCAGCGAGGGCGCCGAGGGTGAGCAGGGCTCCAACGGGAGCGAGGGCGAGCCGACCAAGGCGCAGCCCGAGCCCCAGCCGGACCCCGGCCCCCGCCCGGAGCCCGAGCCGGCCCCCGAGCCTGAGCCCGAGCCCGAGCCGGCGGTCTACACCCCCGACCAGTGGCGAGGCTTCGACATGAGCGAGCTCAACCACGCCGGCTCCATCGTGGCCGAGCGCTCCAGCGACGTGGAGTACCGCATCCTCGGGCAGGGCCGCTGCAAGATCATCGTGAGCAGCTCCGCCACGGAGCCGCGCTGGTGCTTCACCCCCAAGGTCGACCTGCAGATGCAGCCCGGCTCGGTGGCGATCATCGAGAAGGACGGCACCCTGCGCATGAGCTTCGGCGAGGTCCAGGAGTTCGACGCTCCGGCGGACCGCCCGGCCTTCGACGAGTTCGAGGACTGAGCCCACCCGCCCTTCCGGCCGGCGCGCCCGTGGAGTCCTTCACTCCCCGGGCGCGTCGTCGTTCCCGGAGGGTCGGACGCCGGCCAGGCGCTGGCGCAGGTAGCTGGCCCGCAGCTTGTCCCGCTCCGAGGTGTCCAGCAGCAGGTCGTCGTCCCCGTTGTGCGCGATCACCTGGATGTGGCCGCGCTGGACGTGCAGGCCGAGCTCGTTGAGGGTCTCCATGCGCGCCCCGCCGAAGATCCCCGTGTGCAGGCCGAGCCGGACCGAGGAGAGGTGGGCGAGGGCCGCGTCCGTGGGCAGGGCGCGGGACGTGCGCAGCATGCCGAAGGACTGGGCGATGCGGTCCACGAGGGCCTGGCGCATCTCGCTGACCAGGGCGTCCCGCATGCGCCGCTCGAAGCGCACGATCTCGGGCACGAGGGCCCGCAGGTCGTCGATGAGCTCCGCCTCGCTGCGCCCGAGGGTGACCTGGTTGCTGATCTGGTAGAGGTCCCCCGCCGCGCGGCTCCCCTCCCCGTGCATGCCGCGGACCGCGAGCCCTGTGCGCTGGGCGGCCGCGAAGACCTTGTCGAGCTCCGAGCGCACCATGCCGAGGGCGGGGAGGTGCAGCATCACGGAGGCGCGCAGCCCGGTGCCAACGTTGGTCGGGCAGCCGGTGAGGTACCCGAGCCGCTCCGAGGTGGCGAAGGACACCCGGTCCTCGAGGAAGTGATCGAGCACCTCGGCGCGCTCCCAGGCGAGGTCGAGGTCCAGGCCGGCGGCCATGGCCTGCAGGCGCACGTGGTCCTCCTCGTTCACCATCACCGAGACGGTCTCCGACTCCCCGAAGGCCATGGCACGGCCCGGCGCGGAGGAGTGCTCGTCCCGGGGGAGCAGGTCCCGGCTGATGAGGTTCCGCTCCAGCAGGAGCAGCCGCAGCACCGCCGGCGCCTCGGTCATGGTGACCCAGTTGGTCTCGCCGTCGAGGTTCGCCGCCACGAGCGCGTCCCGCAAGGTGAGGCTCAGCTCCTCGGCCTGCTCCCCGGTGATCCGCGACATGAACGGGAAGCCCTCCACGTTCCTCGCGAGCCGGATGCGGCTCGACACGACCACGTCGGACTCCGGCCCCTCGCTGCTGAGCCAGGAGCCGGTGCGGCGCGCGAGGGCGCGGGGGTCGATCGGGGAGAAGGCCAAGGGAGGGGCGGGTCGTCGGGGCTGGGGAGCCCCTCAGGGGGGCTTCCTTATAGCCCACGGGCGCCGGACGATGAAGCCCGCTAGACTCGTGCGAGGTCAGGACGCGGGCTCGGCGCGTCCTCCCCCACCCGCCGGAGCGGCCACGCCGGACCCGTCGGGACGATTCCACTCACCCCGTACCCGGAGGGAGGCGCCGGCCCCCCGGGGTCACCCCATGCCCCATTTCGACGACCAGTCCATCGTCCTGGCGATCCTGGCGGGGAGCTTGATCCTCTTCGTCACGGACGCGGTCCGGTTCGAGGTCACGGCCCTCGCGGTCGTCGTGGCGCTCGTGCTGACCGGGGTGCTGGAGGTGGAGGAGGGCTTCAACGGCTTCTCCTCGTCGGCGGTGGTCCTGATCGCGGCCATGTACATGTTCGGCCACGCGTTCACCAAGAGCGGGCTGGCGGAGGGCATGGGCCGCAGGATCCTGGGGGCGGGCCCGGCCAGCCCGGGGCGCGAGCCAGGGGTCGTCCTGCGGGTGACCGCGGTCTCCGGCCTCCTGTCGTCGGTGCTCTCCAACACCGGGGTCGTGGCGACCCTGATCCCCGTGGCCAACTCGGTGAGCCAGCGCCTGCGCGTCCCGCTGTCGCGGCTGCTGCTGCCCCTGGCCTTCGGCAGCCTCGTCGGCGGCCTGGTGACCGTGGTGGCGACCTCCACCAACATCGCCATCAACGAGATCCTCCGGAACGAGGAGTGCGGCCCCTTCGGGCTGTTCGAGTTCAGCCACCTGGGGCTGCTGCTCCTGCTGGTCACGGTCCTCTACTTCATCGGCCCTGGCCGCTGGCTGCTGCCTCGCTCCGACGTGGAGGAGACCCTCTCCGACCGCTACCAGGTCCCGAAGTTCGTGACCGAGGTCCTGGTG
>JASFWR010000115.1:0-9473 GCA_050049155.1 Planctomycetota bacterium
TCCCCGTCCACGAAGACGACGCGCCCGCGGCCGGACTCGGCCACCATGGTGGTCCCGTCCTCGAGCCGCTGGAACGAGTGGATCTCCACCCGCTCCCCCTCCGCCGGACGGGCGTCGTACGACCAGCGGGTCTCGTTCGTCCGCGTGTCCACCTCGACGATCCGGGTCCAGGACTCCTGCACCAGCACCCGGCCGTGCCCGCCCTCGGTCTCGCCGAGCCACTGCAGGTCGTGGAGCGCCTGGATCGGCCGCTCCCAGAGGACCTCCGGGCGCCCGATGGCGATCTCCCGCAGGAGCACCACCCGGCCCTTGGAGGCGTCCGCGGCGAGGATCCGGCGCGGCTGGCCGCTCACGAAGACCGCGGGCGGCGCGGCGTCGAGGGTGACCTTGAGGGCGGGGACCCGGGCCACCAGCGCGTCCGCGGCGGCGCCGTCGACGTCGGTCCCGAAGAGGACGAGTCGGCGGAGCTCCCGGAGCCCGCCGAGCGGCGCCGCTGCGGCGCCGGTGAGCCCCGTCGAGTGCAGGTTGAGGTAGCGCAGGCCCGGCGCCCGCTCGACGATCAGGGGCGCCGCGGCGTCGGTCACGGCGGAGCCCTCCAGGTGGAGCCGCTCCAGCCCGGGGAGCGCCGGCAGCGCCCGCACGGCGGCGTCCCCCACGTCGGACCGCGCGAGGTCGAGGTCCACGACCCGGTCGGCCACCGGGCCGAGCGCCTGGAGCTGGGCCACCGTCGGCGGCGCGTCGGCGTGCCGCCAGGTCACCTCCAGCCGCTGCCGGTCCGCGGGCACCAGCAGGTCCGCCGCGATGGCCTCGATCCGCGCGCCGGTGATCCGCCGCAGCTGGTCCATGCTGGCCGCCTGCTCCTCCACGACCTCCGCCGCCTCGCCCAGGAGCCCCTCGAGCTCCTCGGTGGGCGCGCCGTCGTCGATCCACCTCTGAAGGGCCTTGATGGCGGCCTCGTCGAGGGCCTTGCCCTTGGGGGGCATGGCCTCCACGTCGTCGCGCGGGAGCCGCACCCGGTAGAGGAGCTCGCTGTCATCCGGGGACTCGCGGTCCACGCCGTCCTCCCAGCCCGAGAGCTCGTCCAGGCGCATGCCGCCCTTGGACTTGTCCTCGTTGTGGCACTCGAAGCAGCGCTCCCGGAACGTGGTGACGAGGAGCTCGAGGTCGCCATGCCCCGCCCCGTCGGGGTTCGCCGACTGGATCAGGGTGTCGACGGCGGCGGTGGTTGCCGCGGCGGTATCCAGCGCGACAGTGTCCTCCGCTGCGATGTCCCCCGCGGCCGACGACGTCGCCTCCGCGCCGGCGCTCCGCGAAGCCGGGAGCGGATCGGACGGTGCGGGCACCTCACGGGTGGGGACCGCCGGCGAGGGCGCCTCCGTCAGGTAGGGCGCGAGCCACGGCGGCGCCGCGGCGGAGAGGAAGGTCCGGCCGTGGGTGATCATCCCGCCGTGGTGGCCGGCCGTTCCGATCACCCCCGCGCACAGGAGCGCGAGGAGGCAGCGCGCCGTGCCCGCCCGCCGGCTGCGGCCGAAGAGGTCGAGGGACGCCACGACCACCGCGAGGGCCGCCGCGCCGACGCCGAACCAGCGGTGCTCGCGCACGAGCTCGCCGCTGTCGTCGTCTCCCCCGCCCAGCAGCCAGCCGCTCGAGGCCGCGAGCACGGCCGAGATGGCCAGCAGCCCGTAGACCCAGCGGCGCGCGCCCCGGGCGGCGGGGGAGAACGCCGCCACCAGCTCCAGGGTGATCGCCGCCACGGTCAGCCCGATGGGGACGTGCAGCAGGACCGGGTGCAGGCGCGCGTAGAACTCGAGCCACTGCTCGGCGCCGAACGCGGCCGGCTCCTCCGCCGCGAGGGCCGCCAGGGAGACCAGGATCACGCGATGACCTCGTGGATCGGCTCCGCGCCCTCGGTCCCCACGAGCTTCTCGTCGAGGCCCTTGAAGAAGTAGGTCAGCCCGTTCGGGTCCAGCCCGAGCAGGTGGAGGATCGTTGCGTGCAGGCGCTTCACGTGGAAGCGGTCCTCCACGGCCTTCGACCCGAGCTCGTCGGTCTGGCCGACGCTCGTGCCGCCCTTGATGCCGCCGCCCGCGAGCCACATCGTGAAGCCCCAGGAGTTGTGGTCCCGGCCCGTCCCCTGGGCGTACTCCGCCGTGGGCTGACGGCCGAACTCGCCGCCCCAGACCACCAGCGTCTCTTCCAAGAGCCCCCGGCGCTCGAGGTCGATCAGGAGCCCGGCGATGGGCTTGTCCGTGCGGCCGGCGTGGCGGGTGTGGTTGAAGATCAGGTCCCCGTGGGCGTCCCAGTTGTCGTCGTTGTGGCCACCGCCGGAGTAGACCTGCACGAAGCGGACGCCGCGCTCCACGAGGCGGCGCGCCAGCAGGCACTTGGACCCGAAGCGGCGGGTCTTCTCGTCGTTGAGCCCGTACAGCTCCCGCGTGCCCTCGTCCTCGCTGGCGAGGTCGACGGCCTCCGGCGCCGCGGATTGCATCCGGTAGGCGAGCTCGAACTGCTCGATCCGCGCCCGCAGCTGCTCGTTCCCGCCGCGGTCCGCAGCGTGCGCCTCGTTCTCCGAGCGCAGGTGGTCGAGGAGCGCGCGCTGGGCGCCGTCGGTCATCCCCTCAGGGCGGTCGAGGCCGAGGATCGGCGTGCCCTCGGTGCGCACCTGAACCCCCTGCAGGGACGCGGGCATGTAGCCGTTGGTCCAGTTCTTGGCCCCGCTGATGGGCCCGCCGGCCTCGTCGAGCATCACGACGTAGCCGGGCAGGTCCTGGTTGATGGTGCCGAGGCCGTAGTTCACCCAGGAGCCCAGGCTCGGGTGGCCGGAGATGAGCCGGCCGCAGTTCATGTTCAGCAGCGCCGACCCGTGGATCGGGCTCTCCGCGTACATGGAGTGCAGGAAGGC
This sequence comes from Planctomycetota bacterium, assembly GCA_050049155.1. GTDB lineage: Bacteria > Planctomycetota > UBA1135 > UBA1135 > Saltatorellus. The sequence goes on from JASFWR010000115.1 coordinate 2,903, forward strand.
GATCTTGTCCACCTGCGTCCCCACGTGGGGGAAGAGGTCCGACACGTACTTGCCGCACTCCCCGTACTGGCGGAAGCGCCACTTGGGCCCGACGACCCGGCCCCCGTTCCGCCGCCCCCCGCGGCCGAAGGTGGGCACGTCCACGGTCTTGCCGTCGAGGCGGTAGAGGTCGGGCTTGTAGTCGAAGGTGTCGACCTGGCTCGGGCCGCCGTACATGAACAGGAAGATCACGTGCTTGGCGCGGCCGAGCGCAGCCGGCGTCACCGGCCGCCCCGCGAGCGGGTTCGGCCCGCCGGTGGCGGCGCTCGCGGTCGAGGCGAGGAACTCCGAGCCGAGCATCCCCGAGAGCGCCACGGCGCCGAAGCCCCCGGCCGAGTTCCAGAGGAAGTCGCGCCGGCTCATGTCGCACCCGCGCCGCTGGGCCATCCGTCGTTGCTGCTGGTTCATGATCGTCAGTCGAGCCAGGTGAACTCGTTCCGGTTGAAGAGGCCGAGGGCGAAGAGGCTGAGGGCGCGCTGCTGGTCGAGGCCGTGCTCGCGCTGGAGGGACTCGAGGAAGGCCTCCGCGCGGTCCAGCTCCGCCTCGTCGGCCGGGCGGGACAGCGCCCGCTCCGTGGCGACGGCGAGGGCGCCGCGGACGTCCCCCTGGTCGGCGAGCGAGGCCGCGAAGGCGTCCGCGCGCACCTGCGAGAACTCCCCGTTGAGGGTCAGCAGCGCCTGGGTGGGCACGTTGGTCGGGAAGCGCTCGGGGCACGGCATGTCGGGGTCCGGCTGGTCCAGGACCGCGAGCAGGGGCTCCCGGAGGGAGCGCTTCACGTGGATGTACACGCTGCGCCGGACGGAGTCCTCGGCGGACGAGCGGCCCCAGGCGGCGCCGGGCCGCGAAGAGGTGGCGAGCACCTCCTTGGGCATGGGCGGGTAGACGCTGGGGCCGTGGCGCCGGAGGTTGAGCTCACCGCTCGCGGCCAGCATGGCGTCGCGGACCTCCTCCGCCGTGAGCCGCCGCGGGTTGAAGCGCCAGAAGAGGTCGTTCTGCGGGTCCGCCGCCAGGGCGGCCTCGGAACCCACCGTGCTCATCCGGTAGGCGTCGCTCTCCATGAGGAAGCGCTGCAGACCCTTGCGGGACCAGCCGCCCTCGATGAGCGCCCCCGCCAGGAAGTCGAGGAGCTCGGGGTGCGTGGGGCGCTCCCCCAGCCGGCCGAAGTCCCCCGCCGAGCGGCAGAGGCCGCGACCGAAGAGGAACTGCCAGGTGCGGTTCGCCTCGACCCGGGCCGCGACGTGCGCCCCGTCGCTGAAGATCCACTCCACGAGGGCGCGGCGCCGCCCGCTGGTCGCGGCACCGTCCGGGCCCGCGGAGGGCGCCGAGTACGCGGCATCGCTGGCGGCGCCCTTCGACCAGGCGAGGGGCACGTTCGGTCCGACCTCGTCGGCGAGGGCGTGCACGCTGCCCCGCAGGTTGACGTGCTGCGCGGGCGGCCGGGCCCCCACCTCCTTCACCACCTGCGCGGGGTACGGCTTGTTCACCCGCTCCCCCTTGAGCTTGCGTCGCCGGTCGAGGAGCCCGCGGCCCGCCACCAGCTCGGGGTCCCCCTTGCGCGCGTTCACCTCGGCCTCGAGCAGGGCGATGGGACCGCCCTCTGCGTTCGGGTCGCACTCGGTGTCGAGCCCGATGTCGATGTACTGCCCGCCGAAGTCCTGCAGGCAGGAGACCGCCACCACGTTGCGGCCGACCACCAGCGCGTCGCGGGCCGCGCGGGGCAGCTGGTGGACGCCGTAGTCCACGACGTACCCCGTCCGCTCCATCACCAGCTGCCCGTTGATGAAGACCTGGACGTCGTCGTCGTAGTGGAGGGTGAGCCGCAGGGCGTCGGGGATCTCCTCCAGCCGGAACGTCGTCCGGAGCTGGATGAAGCCCTCGTGCCAGTCGGTCCGCACCACCGACTTCGGCGTGCCGCGGCGGCCGAAGCCCGCCTTGCCCTCCTTCCAGGCGCTGTGGTCGAAGCCGGGCATCTCCCAGCCGTCCACGGGCTCCCCGAAGCGGTAGCGCCAGCGGTGCTCGCCGCGGCGCGCGTCCGGGACCAGGACCTGCACGTCCCCGCCGGGGGCGGGCGCGTCGAGGCCGAGGCGGTGCGCCTCCGCGACGATGTCCCGCTCGGTCTCCGCGAGGTCGGCGTCGCGCTCGCTCACGTGGCGCACGCCCTCCTCCGGCCAGTCGATCAGGTCGGCCTCGGGCCGGCCGCCGTAGTGGCGGACGCCGCGCACGTGGGCGGTGAGCTCGTAGTACTCCTTCTGGGTGATGGGGTCGGCCTTGTGGTCGTGGCAGCGGGCGCAGCCCATGGTCGTCGCCATGACCACCTGGCTGAAGGTGTCCACCACGTCCGCGCGGCCGTCCGCCGCCGCCTGGGGCCGGTCCACCGGCTCGTCGTCCCACACGCCGAGGCGGAAGAAGCCCGTGGCCAGCATCGCCTGGTCGCGGGCGCGGGGATCCTCGAACTCGGACGCGTACTCGTCCCCGGCGAACTGCTCCTTGACGAAGCGGTCGTAGGGCATGTCCGCGTCGAAGGCGCGCACGACCCAGTCGCGGTAGCGCCACATGTTCTGCTTCGGGTTGTCGCGCTCGTAGCCGTTCGTCTCCCCGTAGCGCACCAGGTCCAGCCAGTGCCGCGCCTGGGCCTCGCCGTAGTGGGGGCTCTCGAAGAGCCGGTCCAGGAGCGCGCCCCAGGCGGCCTCGAACCCGCGCGCCTCCACGTCCGCGAGGAACGCCGCGCGCTCCTCCACGGTCGGGGGCAGGCCCGTCAGGTCGAAGGTGGCCCGGCGCAGCAGGGCCCCGGGCGTCGCCGGCGCGGCCGCAGCCAGCCCGGCCGCCCCGCGCCCGGCCGCCAGGAACGCGTCCACCGGGTGCCCGGCGCTGTCCCCGGGGACCTCCACGGCGCCGAGGGGCGCGTAGGCCCACCAGTCGGCGTCGAGCTCGATCTCCACTTCCTCCAGCGGGTGCGCCGCGGGGTCGGCCAGCTGCCCGGCCTCACCCTCCGGCCAGGGCGCTCCCGCCCGCACCCAGGCCTCGAGGGTCGCCCGCTCGTCCTCCGGGATGATCCCGGAGGGGGGCATCGCGAGGTCGGGGTTCCGGTAGCTGATCACCTCGAGGAGCCGGCTCCGGCCGACGTCGTCGGTCCGGACCGCGGGGCCGCGGGCCCCGCCGGCGGCGAAGGTCGCGGCGTCGGCGAACGAGAGGCCGCTCTCCCGTCCGTCCCCGCCGTGGCACGTCAGGCAGCGGCGCTCCAGCACCTCCCTCGCGGCCTCGAACCCGTCAGGGCCGGACTCGGGCCGAGGTCCGGGCTGGCTCCAACCGGGCGCGACGAGGACGGCAGCGGCGAGGACGAGGGATCGGATCATGGGAGCGAGCGGAGGATGGGGATCGGACGACCGAGGATAGGTCACGCACCGGGTTCCCGAAACGGCTTCCCGGACGGGCGACGGGGCCATATCGCGGGGTCTCCCTTCGGGCCCGCAGGATCCCCCCGAGGGAGATGCCGAGGGGGGCACCGAGGACCCGCGCTCCACCCTGGCGCCGCTCGTCGCACCTCCATCCCGGCGCCGCCGGAGGGACCTGGGTCCGCGAGGGTTGAGAATTGACCGGTGACGGGCGATCCTCTCCCCCCTACCGACATCCGCTCACCATCCTCCAGGGCGCCCGCTCGCCCCCGACTCCCCCCGATCCATGGCCTTCGAAGTCCCCGCCCTCACCTTCGCGAACGACGCCCTCGAGCCCTTCATCAACACCCGCACCATGGAGCTCCATCACGGGCTCCACCACGGGGCCTACGTGGCGAAGTTCAACGCCGCGATCGAGGGCACGGACCTCGAGTCGAAGACCGCCGAGGAGATCGTCTCCAACCTCGACGCCGTGCCCGAGGACATCCGCGGCGCCGTGCGGAACAACGGCGGCGGCCACGTGAACCACTCGATCTTCTGGTCGATCATGGGCCCGGGCAAGGGCGGGGAGCCCACCGGGGAGCTGGGCGAGGCCATCACCAGCACCTTCGGCTCCTTCGACAACCTGAAGGAGACCTTCAACGGCAAGGGCGCCACGCAGTTCGGCTCCGGCTGGGTCTGGCTGACCATGAACCCCGAGGGCCGCCTCGAGGTCGTCGCCACCCCGAACCAGGACACGCCCATGAGCCAGGGCCACAAGATCATCATGGGCAACGACGTCTGGGAGCACGCCTACTACCTGACGTACGAGAACCGCCGCCCCGAGTACCTCAAGGCCTGGTGGAACTGCGTCGACTTCGACGCCGTCGCCGCGCGCTTCGCGGCCGCCAAGGCCTGAGCCGCCGGGGATCCCTCCCCGACCTGCCGCCGCCCGCCCCTGGCCCCGCCAGCGGCGGGCGGCGGTCGTTCCGCCCCGCGGGGGCGGACGCCGGGGTCGTCGAGCGGGCCTCAGACCGGCTCGCTCTCGCGGCGGGTGAGGTCCCCGTAGAGGCCGGAGAGCCGCCGGGTCATCGGGCCGATCTCGCCGTCGCCGATCGTGCGGCCGTCGATGCGCGTCACGCCCGCCAGCTCCCCCATGGTCCCCGTGCAGAACACCTCGTCGGCGCGGTGGAACTCGGTCAGCGACAGGTCCTCCACGCGGTGCGGGATGTCGTGCTCACGGCAGAGCTGGAGGACCGTGGAGCGCGTCACCCCCTCGGGGCAGGCCACGGTCCGGCTGGTGGCCAGCACGCCGTCCTCGACCATGAAGAGGTGCGTCGCGTTGGTCTCCGCCACGAAGCCGCGCAGGTCCAGCATGATCGCGTCGTCGGCCCCGGCGGCGTTGGCCTCCACCTTGGCGAGGATCGACTGGAGGAGGTTGTTGTGGTGGATCTTCGGGTCCAGGCAGTCCGCCGGGAAGCGGCGCAGGGAGCTCGTCGCGAGGTTGAGGCCCTGCTTGTCGTAGACCGGCGCCTTGTGCTCGGCGAGGACGATCAGGGTCGGGCCCGCCTGGTTCAGCCGCGGGTCCATGCCCGAGGTGATCTTGAGCCCGCGCGAGAGGGTGAGGCGGACGTGCACGCCGTCGTCCATCCCGTTGGCCGCGAGCGTCTTGCGGATCTCCTCGCGGATGGACTCCTTGCTCGGGATCTCCTCGAAGGCCAGGGCCTTGGCCGAGTGGATCAGGCGGTCGAGGTGCTGGTCGAGCCGGAACACCTTCCCCTCGTACACGCGGAGACCCTCCCAGCACCCGTCGCCGCCCTGGACGAGGGAGTCGAAGACGCTGACCTTGGCGTCGTCGCGGTGCACCAGCACGCCGTCGATGTTGACCTGGATGTCCGCGTTGCGCGGGTCGTAGCTCTGCTTCATGGGATCGGGGTCAGGCCTGGATGCGGTGCTGCGCGAGCTCCTGGTAGATCGCCTCGCACTCGAGCGCCAGGGGCTCGTAGGCGGGGTCGAGGACGCGCCCGCGGGTGACGGGCGGCGTGAAGGCGGTCGACTTGTAGGTGCTCTGGTACCAGTGGGGTCCCCAGCAGCCGTCCGTGTCCCGGGGGCCGCTCTCCCAGGAGAGCATCGAGTCGTCGAAGGCGAGGCCGAGGGCCTCGCAGAGCCGCTGGAGGACCTCCCGCGGGGCCCCCTGGATGTCGGCCGAGTCGACCACGGGAGGCGCCTGCCCCGTGTGCTCCTGCACCCAGCGGAAGATCTCCAGTTGCTGGGGGAGGCCGGTGTCCGTGAGGGTCGCGCTGCCCAGCCGGTCCACGAGGGAGGCCAGCATCGCCCGGGGCTCGCGGAGCAAGAACGCGTGCCGCAGCTCCCCGAGCCACCCCCGCTCCACCTCGGGCAGCAGGTGGTGCGCCATGTGCTTCTGGTACCAGACCGTCTCCCCGGACGGCGTCGGGCCCGTCAGCTCCGCCGACACCGCCCGCCAGTCCGCCTCGTGGTGCTCGATGATCTCCGCGGCCATGGGGTGCTCCAGGCCGGTCCGCTCCAGGTAGTACGCGTACAGCGGCTCGTCCGAGACGTGGGTGTCGGGCCGCGCCTCGAACGAGCGCATGAGCGCCGTCGAGATGTTCCGCGGCCCGGACCACATGGCGATTCGGAGGACCATCTTCGAGGGGGTGAGCGGGGGCTCCGGAGGGGAGGCGGGGAGGGGGAGCGGCGCCCCGCGAGCCGGGCCCGCGCGCGCGCGGAGACCGTATCGTCCGCGGCTCCCTTCGGGGGCGACAACCGGCGCTCCGTGGGCGCCGCGGAGGTCACCGGAACCGGGCGCAGCGAGGGCAGGCGCAGTCCGGGTCCACCAGCCGCCCGTCGATGGTGCTGGACCGGTCGGTCGCGTAGCCCAGGGCCGCCACGTCGGCGGTCACGGCCGCGCCCGTGGGCGCGCCGCCGGCCAGGGAGTCGGCCGGGTCGGCGCTCGCCAGCCAGCGGACGAGCCCGGCCCGCAGGCGCCGGAGCTCCTCGGGGTGCGCCGCCCCCACGTCCACGAGGGCGTCGGGGTCGGCGGCGAGGTCGTAGAGCTCGCAGGAGTGGGCGGGGAGCCCGGGCGGGTTCCCCCAGCCCTTCTGCTCCAGGTGGAAGAGCAGGTACCAGCGCCCGGCGAAGGC
>JASFWR010000116.1:0-9436 GCA_050049155.1 Planctomycetota bacterium
AAAAAGGCGGGAGAGGGCGCTCAGGGGGCCTAGAACGGGGGCGAACCGCTCCCTGGCCCGCCGGCAAGCCTGGCTCGGCGACCGGGGGCCCGACCCCACCTGGGGCCGCGCCGGGGATGGTCGGGGCCCCCTCCTTCGAGGGGGCCCCGACCCCGTGGGGTCACTCGACGTCTTCGTCGAGGAGCGCCTCGACCTCGTCCGCGAGTCGGTTCTTGCGGCGCTGCAGCTCCTGCTGGAGCAGGAACTCCGCGTCCTCCGAGTTGTGGACCAGGGAGGGCGTGATGAAGATCAGCAGGCTCCGGCGGTCACGGGACTCGTTGCGGTACTTGAAGAGCTCACCGAGCACGGGGATCCGCGAGATGTACGGGACGCGGCTCAGGGTCTTGGTCTCGGCGTCGGTGGTGAGCCCCCCGATGACCATGGTCTGACCGCTCTCGAGGAGCATCTGGGTGAAGAGGGTCGAGGAGCGCGTCCGCGGGAGGGCGATGGAGCCCTCCGCGCCGGTGGCCCCCACCGTGAAGACGTCGAAGCCGGACGGCGCCAGGGCGCTGGTGCCGGTGCCGGACAGGCTGGTCTCCTTCGGGATGACCTCCATGCGGATCTTGCGCGTGCCGGGGATCACGTTCGGACGCACGAGCAGCTGGAAGCCGATCTCCACGGGCGAGCCCGAGGCCTCGGAGACGGTCAGCTGCAGGCCGCCGGCCTGGCCCTGCTCGGACTTGGCCTCGGCGTAGCGGACGGTCTCCCCCACGAACACGGTGGCCTCGTTGCCGTCGAGGGTGATGATCTTCGGCGCCTGGATGACCTCGGACTTGGTGTCCCGCTGGAGCATCCGGAGGGTCGCCTGGACCTGGTTGAAGCTGAGCGCCCCGAAGATGGTCGCCGGGACCTGCGTCACGCCCGGGTTGAGGGGCGCGGCCGGGTCCGTGGAGTTGCCGGCGTAGGGGCCGAAGCCGGTGTCGGACGCGATGATGCTGTCCTCCCAGCCGCCCTCGCCCATGCTGAACGGGAGCTCGATCGGGATCTGGCCGCCGCTGATCGAGACCCGCGCGCCCTCGTCGCCGTAGTCGACGCCGAGGTTGAGCAGGTCCGCGTTCGCGGTGGAGACGAACTTGAGGTCGACGAAGACCTGGCCGGGCTCGACGTCGAGGCGGCGGAGGATCTCCTGGATCGTCTCGTGCACCTGCGTCGTGTCGCGGATCAGGATGACGTTCTGCGACTCGATGAAGGTGAGGTCACCGGTCTCGGAGAGCGCGCCCTCGAGGGCGGCGAGGATCGAGAAGTGCTCGGAGGCGTTCCCGACGGGCGGCTGCGCCCCGCCCTCGATGAACTCGCTCTTGAGCACGGCGGCGCGGACGCTCCTGGGCCGGATGTAGCGCAGCTGGTAGCTGCGGGTGACCTTCTGCTGCTCCAGGCTGACGGGGTCGACGACGCGGAGGATGTTGCGCCGCTCCTCGACCACCGTGTAGCCGCGCGTCTTGCAGATCTGCTCGAGCGCGTCCCGCCAGGGGACGTCCGTCAGCCGGAGCCGGACGGTGCCCTCCACCTCGGGGGCGACGATGACGTTCGCGTTGGCGACCTTGGCGATCGTGGAGATGACCTCCTTGATGTCCTGGTCGTCGAAGACGAACTCGACCCGCTGCGGGTTGCTGATCGTGAGCACGCCCGACTTGTCCTCCTCGACGACGCAGCCGGCGGACTCCGTGGCGTAGTCGAGCGCGTCGCGCCAGTACACGTCCGAGAGCTTCAGGGAGGTGACCTGGCGGTCGCCGCCCTCGAGGACGACGATGTTGGCCCCGGACTTCTCGCGCAGGTACTGCACGACCTCGGAGAGGTCACGCTCCACGATGTCGATGTCCACGCGGGCGTCGAGGCTCGGGACCTGCGCGCTGGCGACGGGCGAGAGCGCGGCGAGGCAGAGGCCGAGCGGGACGAGCTTGTTGATGAGTTTCACCACGGATCCTTCTGTCCGGCGAGCGGACGGTAGTTGGCTTGGAATGGCGTTGGTTCGGTGTTGGACAGGGCGGCGCGTTCGGCGGCAGTGATCGCCGAGGCGCCAGGCGGCAGCGCGCTCAGAACTCGCGCATCACGATGCAGCCGCGGAAGACGAAGTCGACCTCGTTGGGCCTGATGTCATGCACGACGAGCTCTTCCCCCACGACGTCCCCGAGGGTCCGCCGCTTGCCGTCGATGATGATCACGGGCTCCAGTCCTTCGATGATCGCCACGCCGCCGACCTCGAAGTCAATCTCGCCGAAGTCCCGGAGGATGGTGGCCTCCTCGCTGAGCATGACGAGCCACTCGGCGAGCTCCTCCCGCTCGGGATCGTCCGAGAGGAGGTCCAGGGAGTCCTCGAGCGCCGCGAAGGCGTCGAGGGCGAAGTCGTACTCACCCACCTCGATGTAGCCGACCATGGTCTCACCCACGGTCTGGAGGGCCGTCACGCTGGGACCCTCGATGGCCTTGCTCTTGTTGATGGCGAGCCGAAGCACGTCCAGGGGCTCCACGACCTGCGAGGTCAGGCGCTTCTGGGCGGGCTTGTAGGTGATGTGCTCCTCGTCCTCGATCCGGCGGATGTCCTCGCCGAGGCGGAAGATCATCTTCTCCGCCTCGCTGCGCTGGACCATGCGCTCGAGCACCGAGTTGGCCGCGTTGGAGGCCGCCCAGTACCCCTGGGCCTCCTCGACGCGAGCGACGAGCTCGTCGACCTCCTCCTGCTGGCGCTGGACGGTCCACGCGTTGGGGTCGTCGACCTTGGCCGGCACCCGCGGGTCGATCAGGGGGTCGCGGCGGCCGCGGCCCCCCTGGTAGCGGTAGGTCTGGAGGGACAGCGCCTGGCGGCGCCGGTTGATCTCGCCCGAGAGCAGGTCCCGCTTCCGCTCGTAGCTGCGGATCTCGACCTCGCTCTCGTCGCCCGTCGGGGGGACGTACTTGTAGGTCTCGACGTCGAGGGTGATCGAGTGGCTCGCGACGCCCTCGTCCAGGACGGCCCTGCGGGGCGCGGCCTTGGCGTTGAAGGACGAGACCGCCATGAAGCGGCTGTGGGTCTCGACCCGGTTGAGGAAGTCGAGGAACTGGAACGTGTCGCCGGCGATCTTCCACTGGTAGGAGACGCGCTCGAAGGCGGGGCGGCCCTTCTGGCCGTGGTTCGGGCGCGTCGTGGGCTTGAAGCCCTGGGAGGTCACGCCCGCCTCCTTCATGTACTCCTGGAAGTCGCGGATGAGGTTGTTCAGGTCCTTCGTGTCGGGGAGGATCTCGCGGATCCGGTCCGAGATCTCCCGGAGGACGATGACCTCACGCTCGATCTCCGGCGTCTTGCGCACGGTCTCACGGGAGCTGGCGATCAGGTCGCGGAGCGAGGCGACCTCGTCACGGGACTCGTCGACGCTCTGGTGCTCGCTGTAGATGAGGTAGCCGAAGAGCAGCGCGAGCGCCGCCGTGATGCCACCGAACGTCGTCCAGAATTGCCGGTCGTTCACTTGGCACCTCCCTCGGCGCTCTCGCGGTTCTTCACGCGATCCTCAGGGCTGAGGAGGCTCATGTTGAGGGGGAAGGACCAGGTCACGGACGGGATCAGGGTCTCGTCCGCGGCGTTCAGGGTCGCCTGCAGGTCCGCCGGCCGGTTGAAGACGCCGGTCAGGGTGGAGAGCGACGGGTCCTCGAGGTCCTCGAGGAAGTTCGCCACCTGGTCGTAGTCCTCGGAGCCGGACACGCCCTGGGCCTTGAGGTAGCCGTGGTCGCGCTTGTCCGTCCGGACGTTGGCCTGGACGTCGTCGAACCAGACGAAGTGGTCGACGCCCTCGCGGCCGGCGTGGACGATGTCGACCATCTCGTCGAGCGCCTTCGTCCACAGGACCCGGTTCTTGGTGATCTGCGAGAGGGTCTGCTCACGCTTCGAGCGCGTGGCGATCTCGGCCTCGAGGCTCCTGTGGTAGTCCACCTGCCACTTCAGGCCGTTCAGGTCGGCCTGGAGCACGTCGCGGGTGGTCGCGATGTTGGCGCTGACGCCGAAGTGCAGGTAGCCCCAGTAGGCGAAGAGCGAGGCGTTGAGCAGCACCGCCGCGCTGATGGCCGCGATGATCCCGATCGGGGACTTCGCGCGCCGGCGGTACTCTTCGGGGAGGAGGTTGACGGTGATCATTGGTTCACCACCCGGGACGCGAGCCCGACGGCGACGACGAGGGAAGGTGCCCAGGCCTCGAGCTCCTCGACGTCGACGCGGTTGACGTCGACCCGGAGGCCCTCGAGCGGGTTCCAGAGGCGCGTCGGGCGCGCCACGGCTTGTTCGACGTACTCCGCGGCGCCGGGGGCCAGGACCCCCCCACCGGAGAGGAGCACCTCGGTGACCGTGAGGCCCTCGTTGTGCTCGACGTAGTCCATGGAGAGCATCAGCTCGGAGGCCAGGTCCTCGAGGACGGGGCCGATGGCGGTGCGGACCTCCGCCTGGTGGTCCTCGGAGGTGCGCTTGACGGCCTCCGCCTCGAAGCCCTCCAGGCCGAGGCGCCGGGCGACCGCCTGGGTCATGTTGGCGCCGCCGATGGGGATCTCGCGGCTGAAGCAGCTGGTGCCGCCGCGCATCACGTTGATCGAGGTCACCCGGGAGCCGACGTCCACGAGCGCGGTCGCTCGGGTTTCGCCGCCCTCGGGCTGGTCGGATGCCGGCATGACGCACAGCTCCCAGGCGTTCGCGAGCGCGAAGAGGTCCAGGTCGATGGCGATGGGCAGCAGGCCCGCTCCCTGGATCATCTGGGCCTGGCCGTTGAGGCGCTCGGACTGGCAGGCGGCGACGAGCACGGACATGCTCGAGTCGTCGGAGCTGCCGCGCTGCAGGGGCAGGCAGTCGAGGATGAAGTCCTCGTCGGAGGCGACGATCTTGTCGGCCTCGAACTGGATGGCCTGCTGCAGCTCCGAGTCCGACATGTTCGGCATCGAGAGGTAGCGCACGACCGTGTCCTGGCCGGAGACGCCGGACACGACCCTCTTCGAGCGGAAGCGTCCCTCCTTGAAGACCTGCTTCACCGCGTCGTCCACGCTCCCGCCGGGAGGTAGCTCGGCCCGGCTGAAGCCCGTGATGACGGGCTCCTGCCCTTCGAGCGTGATCTCGACGGCCTTGACCACCGAGCTCCCGAGGTCGAGTCCGACCACCCTCTTCTTGCTCCGAAACACGTGTTGCTTCCCGTTCGCTGGCGGGCCGCGCTCGATGGGGTTTCCCCGGCGGCTCCGGGTGGCTGTGTCGTCCAGCCCCGGCGAATGGGTTGAGTGGGCGTCCCGAAAAAGAGCAGTCGAGGGCCCCTGGAGGGCCCTGGAGGCGGGTCGCCAGGCCCCAGCAACGCCCCGGGAGGGGCCCGGGGCGGGGGTGGCGCCTCGCCCCGGGAGCCGGCCCTGGCTCCCCCACAAAATCCGCCGAATCGCCGACGGAGCCCCCTCAGGGGGTGGCTCTGGGGCCCCCAGGAGCGCGGCGCACGTGCCCAGGAGCCGGATCCACGAGCCCGGGAGCAGGGGGGGCCTGAGCCCGTGGGCCCGAGCGAGGGGCACCAGCGCGCCCCGTAAGGGTCCAGGGGGCCGCCGATGCCCGACCTGGACCCTTCCAAGGAGGCCGGAGGCGCTTCAGCGCCAGGGAGGCCCGAGCGGACGCTGGCCACGACCGCCGGTCCGCCTCCGTGGGCCGTGGGCCCTGGCCGCAACGGGCCCGCACGCACGCTTGGGCGGCGTGCCCGCTCAGGAACCGTGCCCCCTCAGGAACTGGGGGCCTGCTCCCCGAACCCGGAGGCGAAGAGCCCCTCCAGCTCGGCGAGGAGCGCCTCGGCCTCGTCCCCGTCGGCGGTCAGCTCGAGGTCCACCCCGAGGCGGGCCTCCAGGGTCATCAGCTCGAGGATGCTCTTCCCGTTGACGCCGGCGCTCCCCTCCCCCGCCCGGCGGATCCGCAGGGAGCAGGGGTAGGCGATGGCCGTCGAGACGATGGCGTGGCAGGGGCGGGCGTGGAGCCCGGCCTCGTTGACGACCCGGACGCTCTTGGTGATCGACATGGCTCGGCAGCAGCTGCGGGGACGGGGCTCGGCGGCGGGCCCCGCAGGAGAACTCAGGAGGAGGACCCAGCAGGAGGTCCCGCGGTGGGCTCAGAGGCTCGACATCTCCTTGAGGAGCCCGACGAGCTGCGGCTTCGTCTTCGCCTGGAGGGCGAAGGCCCGGAAGTCCGTGTCCCGCGCCAGCTTCGCGATCCAGCGCATCATGTCGAGGTGGTCCTCGGGGTCGTGCTGCTCGGTGGCGCTCTCGGGCCGGACCACGGTGAAGAGGATGTGCACGGGGGCGCCGTCCACGGCGCGCCACTCCAGCCCGTCCTGGTGGACCGCGAGGGAGCAGACGGCCTCCTCGAGGCCCTCCACCTTCACGTGCGGGATGGCGACGTTCATCCCCACCCCGGTGGAGGCGAGGTCCTCACGGGCGTGCAGCGCCTCGCGGATCGACGTGCCCAGGGCCTCGTCCACGAGGCCCGAGGAGACGATCTGGGCGGCGACCTCGTCCAGGGCCTCCTCCTTCGACTCGGCCTTCAGCTTGAGGATGCAGGCCTTCGACTTGAAACGCTTGTACCAGTCCATGCCGGGGTGCTCGTGTCCGGGCCGGGCGACGTTCGACGCGGGGCCGCCCCGACCTCCGCGGAGAAGTTAGCAAGTTGTGGCCGCCGCCGCGTCCGCCCGCTCCGCAACCGGCGCGCCGCGCCGCCCGGAACGCCGAGACGGCCCGGCTGGATCCAGTCCAGCCGGGCCGTCCTTCGCCCCGCGTCGCCCCCGGTTCGCGTCACGCCGGGAGGCCGCGCGGCCTCGTCTCAGGCGACGCCGTGGTTGCGGCGGGGCTCGAGCCGTGCCTTGTCGTGGTGCTTGCGGAGCTGGCGCCCCATGCGGTCGATGGCCTCGTACAGGGCCTCACCGAAGGCGTCCCGGTGGACGTTGGCCACCAGGGTCTGCCCCCGCCCGAGGTTGGCCACCAGCTCGACCCGGTGGGACCTCGCCTCCTTCTCGAGCCGCGCGTCCATGGACACGATGCCATGGTTGAAGCGCTCCAGCGCGGCTAGACGCTCCTCGACGAGGCTGCGGTAGCGGCTCGGGTAATCGTGATGCAGGATCGACACTTTGGTCTTCATGCGCACCTCCTGGAGCGTTGGGTTCGAGTTGTCCTGGTGATCCGCCGGGGATCCGGCGGGCCGTGATCGACCGTGCGGGAATCGCGGCGGGACGTCAAGGCTTGGGGCGGGAGCCGGGCCTGGCACCCCTGCGAACGGCGATTCGGCGAATCCCCCTCCGAGCCACGGGTCCCTCGCGGCGCCCCGCCGCAGGCCGCCGAGCCGGGCCACGGCCGTCCTCGGAGGGGGCGCCCGATCGGGCTCCGATCGGGACGGACCGCGCCCCGGCCCGTCCCTCAGCCGAGCAGCCCCGGCACCCCGGAGGGCCCGCGGTCGGGGCCCTGGAACACGGGCTCGTCGTAGAGCACGCGGACCAGGTGGAGCCCCGCCGCCGGCGCCGTCGGGCCGGCGAGGCGGCGGTCGGCGGCCTCGAGGGCCGCGCTCACGTCGTCGGGCGTCATCGCCCCCTTCCCCACCTGGAGGAGGGTCCCGGCGATCGTCCGCACCATGTTGTAGAGGAAGCCGTCGCCCTGCACGACGATGGCGAAGCGCTCCCGACGGGCGACGAGCTTGAGGTGCTGCACGGTGCGCACGGTGGTCTTGCGCGGCGAGCCGGCGGTGGCGAAGGCGGCGAAGTCCCGGCGACCCACGATCCGACCGATCGCCTCCTCCATGGCCGCCCGGTCCAGGGGCGCGGGCTCCCAGTGCAGGTGGCCGCGGCCGAGCGCGGGCCGGAAGCGCGTGCTCTGGACCAGGTACGCGTAGCGCTTGCCGCGGGCGTCGAAGCGCGCGTGGAAGTCGTCCCGGCAGGTCTCCGCCCGCCGCACGCGCACGCCCTCGGGGAGGTGCGCGTTCAGGGCGTGACGGAGCCGGTCGTCGTCCAGGCGGGTGTCCACGTGGAAGTGCGCCACCTGCCGGAGGGCGTGGACCCCCGTGTCGGTGCGGCCCGCGCCGTGGATCGTCACGATGGTGCCGAGGAGGTCGGCGAGGCCGTCCTCGATGGCCGCCTGGACGCTGTCGAACCCGTCCTGGCGCTGCCACCCGTAGAACGACGCGCCGTCGTACGCGACCTCGATCCTGACGTTCCGCAGCGCCATGGGGCGCGAGGATAGCGGCTCAGCCGTGGCGCTTGCGCTGGTAGGAGCTCGGGATCCCGAGTTCCTTGCGGTACTTGGCCACCGTGCGGCGGGCCACCGAGAGCCCCTCCTCCCCCAGCGCGTCGACGATCGCCTCGTCGGACAGCGGCGCCGCGGGGTCCTCCCCCTCGACCAGCCGCTGGACCCGCACGCGCAGGGCCTCCGTGGCGGCCGCGCCGCCCTCACCCGCGGCGCCGGTGGAGGTCTGGAAGAACTGCCTCAGGGGCACGATCCCGTGGGGCGTCTGCAGGGACTTGCCCGCCACGGCCCGGCTGACCGTGCTGGCCGCGAGGCCGAGCTCCGCCGCCACGTCGGTCATGGAGAGCGGCCGGAGCCCCCCGAGCCCCTCCGACATGAAGCGGGACTGCCTCCGGATCACCGCCTCCGTGACGCGCAGGAGCGTCGCCCCGCGCATCTCCACCGCCTCGGCCACCGAGCGGGCGCGGTCGACCTTGCCCCGCAGGTAGCTGCGCGCCCCCGCGTCGAGGTCGCCGCGGCCGAGGAGCTCCTCGGCCATCGGGTCGATGGTGACGGACGGCAGGACCCCGCGGACGAGCTCGATGCTCACGCGGCCGCCGTCGTCGTGGATCATGACGTCCGGCTGGATCGTCGGCGCGGCCTCCTCCGTGAGGTACGCGGCGGGCCGCGTCTCCAGCTGGCCGAGCACGCCGAGGAGGCGGTCCAGCTCGCCGAGCTCGAGGCCGAGCTTCGCGGCCACCGAGGGCCGCCGGTTCCTCGAGAGCTCGAACAGGAAGTCCTCGAGCAGCGAGCAGAGCAGCCCGTAGTCCTCGTCGGCGGGGTCCAACTGCAGGAGCAGCGCCTCCACCGAGGAGCGCGCGCCGATCCCCGCAGGCTCCAGCTGCTGGAGCTCCCCGATCGCCTGCCCCATGAGGGACCAGCCCCCCTCGGTGCCGGCCATGGGGACGCCCGCGTCGAGGGCGAGCTCCATGAGCTCCTCGTCGGACGCGCCGAGCAGGCCCGCCGGATCGAGGCACCCCACGAGGAAGCTGACCCAGCCGCGGACGTCGGCCGCCACCTCGCGGGTGGCCATCTGCTGCTCCACGGTGTCCGAGAGGGAGAGGCGGCGGTCGGGCTGGGCCTCGAGAAGCGCGTGGTGGTCGTCCGACGCCCGCGCCGCGGCGGCGCGGGAGCGGGCGGGCTCGAGGGCCTGGCGGTCCCCGAC
>JASFWR010000117.1:0-9373 GCA_050049155.1 Planctomycetota bacterium
TCAGCGGTTGGGGCCGCCTCGGGCCAGGGCCGCGCGGCGGATGGCGAGGGCGGCCTCGGTGGCCACGAGGACGTTGCCGGCCTCGTTGAGGTGGACGCCGTCGGTGGTGAGGCAGCCGCGGGCCTTGCCGCCGGCGTTGAAGATCCGGACGTGGTCGCGGAACGCCTGGTGGAGGTCGCAGGGGGTGCGCCCCTCGGCGGCGCCCACCTCGCGGGAGGCGCCCACGTGGCCGATCAGCATGCCGTCCAGGTCGTTGTCCCCCTCGGGCCGCTCCCCGATCAGGGTGGGGCTCGCGACCACGTTGACGGCGCCGAGCTCCTCCTCGAAGGTGGTCATGAGCTGCTCCAGCCCCTTCTCGTACTCGTTCAGGGGCGTGCCCCGGCCCGACTGGGAGTGCCAGACATCGTTGATCCCGATGTAGGTGAAGACCATCGTCGCCCCCTGGGCACGGACGTCGCGCTCCTCGCGGGCGAGCAGGTCGGGGACCTTGTGCCCGCTGATCCCGGCGGGGATGACCACCGCGTCGGCGTGCTCCGCCTTGATCGCGGTGCGCAGCCGGTCCACGTACCCGCCGGGGTTGTTGCCCGCCTGGGTGATGGAGTCGCCCAGGAACGCCACGCGCTCCTTGGGGTCGAGGCTCTTCGCCATGAGGCGCGCGGCGGCGTCGAGGCGACGGGCGGGATCCCGGCGCTGCTGGAACAGCCACTCCAGGCAGCCGCCCGGCCCGTAGGCCACGTCCCAGGCGTTGTGCCCCACGCCGGGGAGCTCCTGGTAGCGGGGGCTCTCCTCGAGGGCCCACAGGGCGGTGACCATCGCCCGGCTACGGGCCACAGGGACCGCGTCGTCACGGTCGCCGTGCCAGATGGAGAGCGGCAGCCCGGCGAGGCGGTCGGCCTGGGTCTCGTCTCCGCCGCCGCAGATGGGGGCGGCGGCGGCGAACCAGTCGGCGTGCCGCGTGGCCAGGTCGAAGGTGCCATACCCGCCCATGGAGAGGCCGGTCAGGTAGATGCGGTCGAGGTCGACCGGGTGCTCGGCGACGACCCGGCAGAGGGCCTCGATGGCGCCGCGCATGGGGCCGGTGGGTTCGGGGCTGAGGGGGCTCGACACCGCGTCGCCCCAGGCGTCGTCGGACCACTTGAGATCCGTCGGGCACTGGGGGGCGAGGAGGAAGCACGGCATGGAGGCCCGCCGCTCGTCCGACGCCATCCACTCCGGCAGGTACTTGAGCTGGGTGGTGTTGTCGTCGCCCCGTTCGCCGGCGCCGTGCAGGAACAGGACCAGGGGGTATCGCTCGCCCTCCTCGATCTTCGCCGGACCCATGAGCCGGAACGGGATCGTGAGGCGGTCGACCTTCACCGCGTCGGCCGCGTAGACGTCGGCGACGGCGGCGGGGACCTGGTGGGGGGCGGGGGCCGGAGGGACGGAGGAGGCGATGGCGGAGAGGAGGCTGAGGGAGACGAGCATAGGTCGAGCTTAACGACTCAGTGGCCCGCGGCCCCATGGGCGGCTTCCGCGGGGCCTTCCCCTGGGGCTCCCTGGGCCGGCGTGGCGAGGGTCACCAGGTGCCCATCGGGGTCCCGGAGGGTCAGCTCGCGCATGCCGTACCAGGTGGTCTCTGGCCCCTTGATCCGCGCCTCGGCCGGGGCTCGGTCGACGATCGGGTCGGGGTCATAGCCGCGGATGAAGACCGTGCCCCAGACCCCGCCAGGGGGGCCCACCTCCACCTCGACCAGCTCCGCCGCGAGGCTCTCCCGGGTCTGGAGCATGATCTGGGCCCCCTGCCACTGGAGGCCGGCGAAGATCGACCCCGGGCGCAGCTCGCCCTCCGAATAGCCCTGTTCGGCATCCACGCTCATGGTGACCTCCATGCCCAGGAGGTCCCGGTAGAAGGCGATGGAGCGGTCCATGTCGGCGACGAGGAGGTTGGGGATGATCATGGCGGGAGGGGGGTGATGGGAGGGCCAGCGCGGGCCTGTGGATTTTGCGCCCGGACCGTGAATGCCCATAGGGTGGCGGGGTAGAAGCCCTCCAGAGATGCTGCTGATCGAACCCAAGAGCTTGTGGAGGTCCGCCTTCGAGGTGACCGAACCGTCCACAGGGACGAGATTCTCGCTCTCTCCCCGTGGGTTCAGGGAGGGCTGCTTCTTCAAGCTCGACGGGGACCGATACGAGCTCAAGCGGCAGCACTGGTCGGGCGGGGCCTTCCTGCTCGAGTGCAACGGCAGCGTGCTCCTCCGCGCCCACAAGCCGAGCGCCTTCAAGCGCTCCTTCGAGCTGAAGCACGGCCGCGAGCGCTTCACGGTCGCGGCGGAGAGCATGTGGAGCCGAGCCTACGTGCTCCGCCAGGGATCGCGGGTGGTCGGGCGGATCGAGCGCCCGTCATGGTGGAGCCGGCGAGCCGAGGCGGACCTCCCCGAGGACCTGCCGCTGGTCTTCAGGGTCTTCGTGGTGTCCCTGGTGCTCCTGATGTGGCGTCGCGAGGGCGGCGCCGCGGCCAGCTAGGAGGCGCCGCGGTCCACCGGTCAGCGGGCCGCTCTGACGGGGGAGCGGCGACCCGGCCTCCCGGGGCCGACCGCGAACCGGGGAGAGGCTCTCGCCGGCCAAGCGGGCGCGCCTTCACCTGCGCGCAGAATCCCCCCCGCGCCCTAGACTGGGCCCATGCTCCCCTTCCCCGGTCGCGCCGCCTCGATCCTCCCCGCCGGACTCCTCCTCGCCGCGCCGCTCCTCGCGCAGGACGCCTCCCCTGGCGACTCGCTGCTGGGCTCCTTCGAGGTGCCCGAGGGGCTGGACGCGACCCTCTGGGCGGAGTCCCCGTCGCTCTTCAACCCGACGGCCATGGACGTGGACGCCCGGGGACGCGTGTGGGTGACCGAGGCGGTCAACTACCGCCAGTGGGGGGGGCGCAACCCCGGCAAGCACTTCGACGGGGGTGACCGGGTGGTGATCCTCGAGGACACCGACGGGGACGGCGCCTGCGACTCGTCGAAGGTCTTCGTGCAGGACCCCGAGCTCACCGCGCCCCTGGGGATCGCGGTGGTGGGGGACCTCGTGTACGTCTCCTGCTCGCCCAACCTCTACGTCTACGAGGACACCGACGGGGACGACGTGGCCGACCGGCGCGAGGTGGTGCTCACCGGCTTCGGCGGCTTCGACCACGACCACGGACTGCACTCGGTGGTCCCGCACGTGGACGGGAAGCTGTACGTGGCCGTGGGGAACGCGGGGCCGCACATGGTCACCGGGCCGGACGGCTGGTCCCTGCGGTCCGGGAGCCTGTACAGCGGGGGCGGGCCGCGCGCCGTGGAGAACCGCCCCGGCCTCGTGAGCGACGACGGGGAGGTCTGGGTCGGCGGGCTCGTCCTGCGCATGAACCACGACGGCTCCGACCTCGAGGTCCTGGGCCACAACTTCCGGAACAACTACGAGGTGGCGGTGAACGCCATGGGCGAGCTGTTCACGGCGGACAACGACGACGACGGCAACCGCTCCTGCCGGACCGCCTGGGTCATGCCGGGGGGGAACTACGGCTTCTTCAGCGCCGACGGCTCGCGCTCCTGGCAGGCGGACCGCCGGCCGGGCCTCAGCACTCAGGAGGCCCACTGGCACCAGGGGGATCCCGGCGTGCTGCCCGCGGGCACCATCAACGGCGGCGGCGGGCCCACGGGGGTGGCCGTGTACGAGGGCGGGCTCATGTCCCGCTGGATCGACGGCGCGGTGCTCAACTGCGACGCGGGCGCGCGGGTGGTCTACGCCCACCGGCCCCGGGCCGCGGGCTCGGGGATCGAGCTCGACCCGGGCTTCCTCATCCGGCCGCGGGCGGACGAGCGGGGCGAGACGGGGCAGTGGTTCCGGCCCAGCGACGTGGCCGTCGGCCCCGCGGGCGAGGTCTACGTGGCGGACTGGTACGACCCGGGCGTCGGCGGGCACGCGGCGCGGGACCGTGAGGCCTACGGGCGGATCCTGCGCATCGTCCCCGAGGGCGCCGCGGTGGAGACCCCCGGGGTGGACGTCAGCTCCTTCCCCGGCGCCCTCGCCGCCCTGAAGTCCCCGGCGCCGGCGGTGCGGGAGCTTGGGCGGGCGGCCCTCGTGATGATGGGCGAGGCGGTCGCCCCCGCGCTCGTCATGGCGGCGGTGAGCTCCGGCGGGGACGAGCGCTTCGGCGCCCGCTGCGCGCAGGTCGTGGCCTCCATGGACCTGGAAGACGACCCGATGGAGCTCCCGCCCGCTCCCGCGTCCGGGGCGGCCCGCGGCTCGCTCCCGCTCCCGCCGAACAGCGTGTTCGCGGTGGAGGCGGCGCTGCGCAGGGACCCGGGGGCCGCCGCCGCGTCCCTCGTCGGTCACGGCACGATCGAGGACATGGACCCGGCGATCCTCCGCCGCGTGCTCCATGCCCTCCGCGGCGCGGCGCTCGACGGGGCGGTGCTCGAGCTCTGCCTCGAGGCCGCCGCGCGGGTGGACGGGTCGGACCCCTGGCTCCTCGAGGCCCTCGTCCAGGTGCTCGAGGCGGACCCCGACCTCGCCTACGCGGAGCTCTCGGCGTCCTTCGCGGACACCCCGCTCGCCTGGGACGAGCGCTTCGAGGCCCTGGCCTGGCGGCTGCACCCCGCGGGCGCCGTCCCCGGTCTCGCCGCGCGCGCCATGAGCCCGCAGCTCGACGCCGCGGCCCGCCGGCGGGCCCTGGACGCCCTCGCCTTCGCCCCCGGCCGGGCGGCGGCGGACGCGGTGGCCGTGGCGGCGGTCGCCGGCCCCGAGGACCTGCGCGGGTACGCCGGGTGGTGGGTCGAGCACCGGAGCGGCAACGACTGGCGGGACTACGGGCTCGAGCTCTCCACCGGGAGCCTCGCCGACGCCGAGCGGGCGTGGACGAGCGGGGTGATGCGCGGCGGCACCGCGGCCTTCGACGTGCCCCTGGACCGGGCGTCCGCCGTCTGGCTCGTGGTGACGGACGGCGGCGACGGCAACTCCTGCGACTGGGCGGCGTGGGTCGACCCGCGCGTGGTCCTGGCCGACGGCCGCGAGGTGTCCCTCTCGGAGGGGTGGCTCGAGGCCCGGGCGGAGTGGGGCAGCGTGAACTCGAACCGCGACCCCCAGGGGGGGCCGCTCGAGATCGGCGACACCGTCCACGAGCGCGGCATCGGGGCCCACGCCCATAGCGAGATCGCCTTCGCGGTGCCGGAGGGGGCCGTGCGCCTCGTGGGAGGCTGCGGGCCCGAGCGCGGCGGCACCGAGCAGAACATCGGCGCGAGCACCTCGGTGGCCTTCGAGGTGTGGGTCGAGCGGGCGGAGGAGCCGGCGGCGGTGCTGGAGTGGTTCGCGGAGTTCGCGGACGGCTCGGCGCCCGCGGAGGTCCGCGCGGCGGCCCTCGAGCGGCTGGCGGCGAACGAGCAGGGGGCCCTGCTGCTGATCCGCGCGAAGCGGGACGGCGCGCTGGAGCCGGCCCTCGTCCCCGAGGTGGCGGCGCTCCTCCACGGCAGCGACCAGCTCGCGATCCGGGCCCTGGCGAGCGAGCACTTCGAGCGGCCCGGTATGGAGGGCGCCTCGATCCCCTCCATGGCGGAGCTGATGGCCATGGAGGGCGACCCCGTCCGGGGCCGGGAGGTCTTCCTCGACGAGGAGCGTGCCCGGTGCGTCACGTGCCACGCGTTCCAGCTCGGGGACGTGCGGGTCGGGATGGACCTCGGGCCGGAGCTCACCCTGATCCGCAAGAAGCTCACCGGCGAGGCGCTCTTCGACGCGATCCTGAACCCGAGCGCGTCCATCGCCTTCGGCTACGACACCTACCTCCTCGAGACCCACGACGGGCTCCTGCACTCGGGCTTCCTGCTGGCGGACGGCGACACCGTGGCGCTGCTGGAGACCGACGGGGAGCGGGTGACCTTCGGCCGCGACGAGATCGCGCGCCGCACCAAGCAGGCGGTCTCCACCATGCCCCAGGGCCTCGCGACGGACCTCTCCCCCCAGGAGCTCGCGGACCTGGTGGCGTTCCTCGGGGAGGACCACGGCGCGGAGCCCCGACTCGGGGACCCGGTCGTGCTCTTCGATGGGGGAGGACTCGAGCGCTGGACCCATCACCTCTCGGACCCCTCGGTCGCCTTCGAGGACGTGTGGTCCGTGCGCGACGGCGTGATCCGCTGCGAGGGGAGGCCGTCGGGGTACCTGAAGACGAAGGAGAGCTTCGAGAGCTACCTGCTCACCCTGGAGTGGCGCTTCGACCCCGAGCGTGGCCCCGGCAACTCGGGCGTGCTGCTCCGCATGACCGGCGAGGACAAGGTCTGGCCGCGCTCCATCGAGGCCCAGCTCCAGCACAGGAACGCCGGGGACTTCTGGAACATCGACGCCTTCGGGATGCGCACCGACCCGGCGCGCCTGCGCGGGCGCAACACGCGCCGGCGCGCCCCCTCGTCCGAGCGCCCCGTGGGCGAGTGGAACCGCTACGAGATCCTGGTGGACGGCCCGCGGGTGGAGCTGCGCGTGAACGGCGTGCTCCAGAACACCGCCGACTGGTGCGAGCAGGTGGCGGGTCCGATCTGCCTCCAGTCGGAGGGCGCCGTGATCGAGTTCCGGAACATCGAGCTGCGCCCGATCGAGGACTGACGGCCGGGGCTGGCCGCGGCTCCTCGCGGCCTCGGCGGCCCGCGCCGCGGGGGCGCCTCGCCCGGCGCTCCGAGCGGGCGGCGTGCGGCGGCCTCCTCGCGGCCCGGAGGGCGCCTGGGAGCGACCGTGCCCGGAGGCCCGGCCCGGCCTCGCCGGCCGCCGAGGATCCCCGCCGCGTCGGCGAGGCCGCGGCGCTCTGTCGCCCTTCCCGGTGCCGCGAGGGCGCTTTTTGACCTTTCTTGCGAATGAGTCTCAAATGCGCTTGCAGTGAGATCCGGTCTCAGTTGAAGTCCTCGCCTCGCCGCGGCGGCCCCCTTCCCGGGCGCCCCGTCCGACCCCTCGCTCCCCCTCGCCACGATGCTCCCGCTCGCCCTGCTCGCCCTCGCCTGCCCCGGTCCCCAGGAGGCTCCGGCGGCCACCCCCGATGACGTCGAGGCGAGGCTCCGCGCCCTCGAGGCCGACCGCGATCGAATGGCCGCGGAGCTCGAGGCGGCCATGGACGCCCTGGCCGAGGCGGAGGCCGGCGGGGGAGCGGCGGCCACGGACGGCTTCGATCCCCGGACGACGGAGGTGTGGCAGAACCTCGCCAGCCGACGCCTCGCGCCGCGGGCGTCGGCGGTCTACTCCGCGGACGGGCTCTCCTTCGGGGGCTACGGGGAGTTCCTCGGCGAGGTCCTGCGGGGCCGCGACGGCGACGACTTCGACGCCCTGCGCTGGGTCATGTACTTCGGCAGCCGCTTCTCCGACGACTGGATCTTCAACTCGGAGATCGAGATCGAGCACGGCAGCACCAGCGCGTCCTCCGCCACCACGGACTCGGGGGGGAGCGTCTCGATCGAGTTCGCCTACATCGACCACCTCCTCAACGACAGCACGGCGCTGCGGGGCGGGGTCGTCCTGGTGCCGCTGGGGTTCATCAACGAGCGGCACGAGCCCACGACGTTCCTGGCGTCGGCCCGCCCCGAGACCGAGAAGCGCATCATCCCGTCCACCTGGCGCGCCACGGGCCTCGGCGCCTACGGACAGGCGGGGGACTTCGCCTGGACGGGCTACCTGACCAATGGGCTGAACGGCGAGGAGTTCGACGCGAGCGGCGTGCGCGGCGGCCGGCAGAAGGGCAACCGGGCGTCCATCGACACGGTCGCCCTCACCGGGCGGCTCGACTACATCGCGATCCCGGGCGTCACGGTGGGCGCCTCGGTCTTCCACGGGAACTCCGGGGTGAACACCCCCGAGGACCTCGGCACCACCATCTGGGACCTCCACGCGGAGTGGAACGAGGGGCCGTGGACGGTCCGCGGCCTCTACGCCAGCTCCGACATCGACGACACCGCCGCCTTCAACGCGCGCACCGGGGAGAACCTCGCCGAGCGCATGCGCGGGTGGTACCTGGAGGCGGGCTACGACCTGTTCTCGATCCTCGACGCCCCCGCGGGTCAGAGCCTGGACCTGTTCCTGCGCTACGAGGACGTGGACACCCAGGCGGCCCTCGCCCCGGGCCTCACCCCGGCCGGCGGCGTCGTCGACACCTTCACGACCCTCGGCCTCAACTACCGCCCCCTCGACCAGGTGGTCCTGAAGACGGACTACACGGTGCTCGACGAGGGGGACGACGTGGTCCGCTTCCTGATCGGCTACGCCTTCTGATCCGCCCATGCCCCGCCTCACCGCCCTGCTCGTCCTGGTGACCCTCGGGTCCTCGCTGTTCCTCGACTCCGCCTGGAGCCGCGGGGGGAGCAGCGTCATCGACGAGGCGCTGGAGCGCGCCTTCCCCGGCTGCACCGTCGAGCGCGTGATCTGCCGCCTCGGGGACGAGGAGCGCGCCCGGGTCAACGAGCTCGCCAGCCAGAAGAAGTTCAGCAAGAAGACCACCTTCGCCTACATCGCCCGCAAGGAGGGCAAGGTGGTCGGGACCGCCTTCTTCGACTCCCACGTGGTCCGCTCGAAGCGCGAGACCCTGATGCTCGCGGTCGACCCCGACGGCAAGCTCCGGGGCGTGGACACCGTGGCCTTCAACGAGCCCCCCGAGTACCTCGCCCAGGACGCCTTCTACGAGTCGCTCAAGGGGCGCGCGCAGGGGCGCCCGCTCATCCTCGGCCGCGGGCTCGACGGGACCACCGGAGCGACGCTCACCTGCCGCGCCGTGGCGGACGCCTCGCGCCGGGCGCTCGCCCTGCACGAGGTGCTGGGCGAGAAGGTCGGCCGCGCCGCGGACGAGGACAAGGGCCAGCGCAAGGGCGAGGGCGAGCGGCGCCGGCCCGCCGGCCGCTAGGGGGCGCGCGTTGCGACCCGCCTCCGCGCGCCTCCTCCACGCCGCGTCGGCCCTCGTGATCGGGACCGGCGCGGTCTGGGCGTACCTGCGGTACGTGCACGACGTGGGGCCGGAGCCCGAGGACCCGGTGCTCGCCGTGGAGTGGACCGGGGCGCACCCCCTCGAGCCGGCCACGCGGGACCTCCACCTGCTCACCGCGCCGCTCCTGGTCTTCGCCGTGGGCCTGATCTGGAGCGGGCACGTGGCCCCGCGGCTCCTGCGGCCCTGGGCGCGCCGGGCCACGGGGCTCGGGCTGGCGCTCCTGTTCGGGCCCATGGTCCTCACCGGGGTCCTGCTCCAGGTGGCGGAGTCGGAGGCGAGCCGGACCGCCTGGGCGTGGGCGCACGGGGTGTCGTCGCTCGTCTGGGCGGCGGCGTACCTCGGCCATCAGCTGGGCCCCTGGCGCCGACCTCGCCGGCAGCCGGGGGAGCGTCCGTCGCGCCAGCACGTCCCAGAGCAGCCCCTCGA
>JASFWR010000118.1:0-9350 GCA_050049155.1 Planctomycetota bacterium
AGCCGTAGCCTCCGGCCATGCGCTCCCCCCTCCGACCCGCCGTCCGCTCCGCCCTGCTCCTCCTCGCCTGCGCCGCGTGCGCAGGCCCAGGCGCCCGCCAGGACGGCGGCGCGGCGGAGCCGGTCGTGGACCTCGAGGTGGCGCACGACGTCGTCCTCGCCATCCACGGCGGCGCGGGCACGATCCGACGTGAGAACATGACGCCGGAGAAGGACGCGGCCTACCGCGCCGCCATGACCGAGGCCCTCGAGGCGGGCTACGCGGCGCTGCAGGCGGGGGGCGACGCGCTGGACGCGGTCGAGGCCGCGATCCGCCCCATGGAGGACTCGCCGCTGTTCAACTCCGGCCGCGGCGCCGTGCTCAACGACGAGGGCGAGGTGGAGCTGGACGCGTCGATCATGGACGGCCGCTCCGGAGAGGCCGGCGCCGTCGCCGGCGCGCGCGTCCCGCGCCACCCCATCACCCTCGCACGCCGCGTCATGACCCGCAGCCCGCACGTGCTCTTCGCCGCCGCCGGCGCGGACCGCTTCGCCGCGGCCCAGGGCGTGGAGACCATGGACCCCGCGTGGTTCGTGACGCCCCGGCGCGCGGAGCAGCTGGAGCGCATGAAGGCCCGGGACCCGGAGCGCACCGTCGACCTCTCGCGCCTGCCCGCCGACGACAAGTTCGGCACGGTGGGCTGCGTCGCCCTGGACGCGGGCGGGCACCTCGCGGCGGGGACCTCCACGGGCGGCATGGCCCGCAAGGCCTTCGGGCGCGTGGGTGACTCCCCCATCGTCGGCGCGGGCACCTGGGCGGCGGACGCCACCTGCGCGGTCTCGTGCACCGGCCACGGGGAGTTCTTCATCCGGCTCGCCGTGGCCCACCAGATCCACGCGCGCATGCGCTTCGGCGGCGCGGACCTCCCCGCCGCGGCCCGGGCCACCGTGCTGGAGGAGCTGCCCGCCAGCGGCGGCTCCGGGGGCTGCGTGGCCCTGGGGGCGGACGGGACCCTGACAGCGCCCTTCACGACGGACGGCATGTACCGGGGCTGGGTGACCCGCGACGGCGTGATCACCGTCCGCATCCACGGGGACGAGCGGCGCTGAGGCGACGGGCCCGTGGCCGCGGCGAGTGGCCCCCTCGGCGCAGCCCGGGGCACCGGCCTGGCAGCCCCAGCTCCGGCCCAAGGGCACCCTGGGCGCGGCTCCCGTCACCGCGCCCCCCTTCGGCCCGAGCTCCTTCAGCCCCGCCCCCTGGCCCGTCCGGCCCCACCCCAGGGGGCGGCGGCGCGGGCCTGGGCCCCGATTTTTTCCCCGTCAGGGGCAGCCCCCGTCGCCCAGATCGCTAGCTTGTTGGGCCGCCAGTCCCCCCGAGGGGACCCGCGGACCCCACACAACGCGCCCCAGGGACCGTCGAGGAGACGGGCCGGGTCGCCTCGAACACCCCGGAGCCGCCGCCTCGCAGCGCCTCCCAGAACCCCCTTCACCCCAGAGGTCACCATGTCCAGGACGTGCCAGGTCACCGGCAGCGGTACCCAGGTCGGCGGCAACATCGCCCGCCGCGGTCTCCCCAAGTCCCAGGGCGGCGTCGGTCTCCGTACGACCGGCCACACCAAGCGGAAGTACAAGGTCAACGTCCAGAAGAAGCGCATCTGGGTCCCCGAGATGGGCGAGTACGTCACCGTCCGCCTCTCGACCCGCGCCATGCGGACCATCGACAAGAACGGCGCCTACCCGACGCTGCTGAAGGCGGGCCTCATCAAGCCGATCAAGCCCGGCCAGAAGAAGAAGGCCTGAGCCCTTCTCGAGCCCCCACGAGGACCCCGCGACGCCCGACCGGCGACGCGGGGTCCTTGCATGTCAGCGGAGGGCGCGGCGCGGGTCGCAAGGCTCGGTTCGCAGAGTGCGGTTTGCAGGTGCGGCGGGGGTGATCCAAGAGGCGCGGCGCCGCCGACGCATGGAGGTCCCCGGCGTCACCCTCCGCCGTCCGGGGCCGCAGCGCCTCCGCCCCCCTCGAGCCGCGCCGGCGCGGAGCCGCCGGCCCGGAAGCGCCTCCGTGGATCGCGCTGCGGATCGCTAGGATCCAGACATGCTGCTCCCCCTCGTCGCGCTCGGCGCCCTCCAGTCCCCCGCGGGCCTCGACCTCTGGCCCGAGCCGGAGCGGGCGGCCCGCCTCGAGCGGGACCGCGCCATCGTCCGCTCGATCACCCCGGACCACCTGCGGGACTGGCACGAGCTCGTGGCCTCCCGACCCCACCCCGCCGGGAGCGACGGGGACGCCCACGTCATCGAGGCCATCGCCGGGGCCTTCGAGGGGATGGGGCTTGAGGTGGAGGTGCACCGGTTCACGGCGTTCCTGTCGCGGCCGATCGGCGCCTCCCTGCGCCTCCTCTCCCCCAGCGAGGTGGAGCTCCCCGTGACGGAGGTCGCCCTCCCGGGCTCGGCGTACTCGGAGGTCGACGACCCGCTCCTGCGCCTCGGGTGGAACGCCTACTCCGGGAGCGGCGCCGTGGAGGCCGAGGTGGTCTACGCGAACCACGGCCGGAAGGAGGACTTCGAGCAGCTGGCGGCGCTGGGCGTGGACTGCACGGGCAAGGTGGTGCTCGCCCGCTACGGCGGCAACTTCCGCGGGTACAAGGCCAAGTTCGCCGAGGCCGCCGGGGCGGCGGGCCTGATCATCTTCACCGACCCCGCGGACTCCGGCTACGGCCGCGGCCTCGAGACGCCGGAGGGGGGCTGGGCCAACTGCGACCAGATCCAGCGCGGGTCCCTCAAGACGCTCCCCTGGAGCGGCGACCCCCTGACCCCGAACGTGGAGGCGTCCGCAGACGCGACCCGCCTCGACCCGGACGCCGTGGCCCTGCCGAGGATCCCCGTCCAGCCCGTGGGCTGGCAGGCCGCGGCCCAGATCATGGCGCCCATGCGCGGCGCCAGCGTCCCCGCAGGCTGGCAGGGCGGGATGCCCTTCCGGTACCGCCTCGAGGGCGGACCGGGGGTCCGCGTCCGGCTCGAGGTGCAGCAGGAGCGCGCGCTGGTGGAGACGGCGAACGTGCTCGGCACCCTGCGCGGGTCCGAGTCCGCCGAGGGCGCCCCCGGCATCGTCGTCGGCGCCCACCACGACGCGTGGGTCTACGGCGCCGACGACCCGACCTCGGGCACCATCGCCATGCTGGAGACGGCGCGGGCGCTCACCGCCCGCGCGCGCGCCGCCGGGTCGCCGCCGCGGCGCACCCTCACGTTCGCGGCCTGGGGTGCGGAGGAGCACGGGATCATCGGCTCCTGCGAGTGGGTCGAGGGGCGGCGCGCCGCGCTGATCGCGGGCGGCGACATGTACGTCAACCTCGACGCGGCCGCGTCCGGGCTCGACCTCGGCGTGAGCGCCTCCCCCAGCCTGACCGGACTCATCCACGGCGCAGCCGCGGTCGTCCCCCAGCCCCTCGCCGGGCCCGGCGTGACCGCGCTCGACGCCTGGCGAGGGGAGCGCGCGGCCGCGCCGGCCCCGGGCTTCCTCGGCGGCGGCTCGGACCACGTCTCCTTCCTGGCCCTGTGCGCGCTGCCCTCGGCGTCGATCGGCGCGCGGGGGGCGCCGGGTACCGCCTACCACAGCCTCTACGACGACCTCGCCTGGTACCGGCGCGTGGTGGGCCCCGGGTACGAGTCGGCTCAGCTCGTCACCGGCATCACGGCCGTCGCCGTGGACCGCGCGTCGAGCGCGCCCGTCCTCCCCTACGACCTCGGGCGACCGGCGAGCGCCCTGGCCACCGCCGCCGAGACGCTGAGCGCCGGCCACGCGGGCGTCTTCGAGGACAGCGGGCTCGAGGAGCTCGTCGCATCGGCCCGGGCCCAGGCCGGGCGCGCCGAGACCGTGGCGGCCGCGCTCGCGGCGGCCGTCCGCGGCGGCGACCTGGGCGCCCGGCGACGGGCCGAGGTCGACGCCGCCCTCCGCGAGCTCGAGCGCGCCTGGCTCGACGAGCGCGGCCTCCCGGGGCGCCCCTGGTTCCGCAACCTGTACACCGCCCCCGACGAGTCCTCGGGCTACGCCGCCTGGCCCCTCCCCGGGCTCCAGAAGGCCGCCGCGGACGGCGACCGCGACCTCGCGGTCCAGCAGGTCAGGTGGCTCGGGGCGGTGCTCGCGCGGCGCGAGGCGGCCCTCGCCACCCTGGCTGTCCTGGTCGCCCCGGGCCGGGACGCCGCGCCCCGGTGATCCCAGACACCGATTTGACGTAGCCTGTCCTCGAACGTCGGCGGCCAGGGATCCAAACTCCGAGCGCCCCGATGGCCCGCCCCGTCGCACGAGTCAGCCCCATGCAGCACCCCCTCAAGTTCGGCCTCCTCGCCTCTATCGCCGTCACCTCGGCCTGCGGGTGCGGGTCGACGGAGACCGTGGACGGCGGCACCACGATCTACATGGTGGACGACGCCGGGGACGAGGTCCGGGGGCGCTCCTTCATGGACGACTCCGAGCTGGACTCCGGGCCCTCCAGCGCGGACGTCATCGAGGGCACCCTCTCCCCGCAGGGCGCCGACATGCAGGTCGGGGCGATCAACCCGAACCTCGCCAAGGAGCTCCTGGCGGACCCGGGCCAGGCCGCCGCCGGGGAGATCGACGGGCTGGTGACCTTCGGGGACCTGTCCCTGGTCAGCGTCGACCTCGACGCCCTCCTCGACTACCTCTACAAGCCGGACACCGAGCGGGCCCTCGCCTTCGAGTTCCCCGGCCCCGTCAAGGCCAAGGCGGGCGACGAGCGCGCGATGGTCGGCTACATGATCCCGCTGGAGTACAAGCCGAAGAGCGACGACATCGTCATCTTCATGCTCGTGCGCGACCTCATGTCGTGCTGCTTCGGAGGCATGCCGCGGCCGGACGAGTGGGTCTACGTGGAGATGCGCGGCGACAACGTCGCGAGGCTGTTCCCCTACGTGCCCGTGGTGGTCCGCGGCGAGCTGATCGTGGGCCGGCTGGAGGACGAGTTCGGGTTCGCAACGGGCGTGTACACCATGAAGGCCGACTCGGTGGAGGCCTTCGAGCCCTCCGCGTCGAAGGGCGAGAAGGAGTCCGCAGTGAAGCCACTGAGCGAGCGCGACGGATGACGGGGCTCGACACCCGTCGCGCACTCTGACCAACAGCCTGTCAGTCGCGCGGCGCCTCGTTTCCTGACCGACACCCGGTCAGTGACGCCTCGGCCCGCGAGCGCCGGAGATGGCCGATCCCCCTCTGGCGCAGGGAATACCCCCAGACGATGACGATGGCACAGAGCGGGACGTCGGCATTCCTGGCATTGCATTACGGTAAAGGTGGCGTTCACCGGGCTTCATCCGCACGCCGGTGGGCTTCTCGGCCTGCCTCGAACCCTGCTTCGTTCCCCTACGGACCCCCCTGCTCCTATGAAACTGCAAACCCTTGCCACGTTCTTCGCGCTCTCGGCCTCGGCCATGGCGGCGTCGAACCACAGCGGCGCCACCGGCGACGTGTGCACCGACGCGGTCACCGCCGTCAACGGCGGCAACCCGTTCGACACCACCGGCCTCACCAACTCCGGCTTCCACGACGGCTCCTGCACGAGCCGCGACGG
Organism: Planctomycetota bacterium; assembly: GCA_050049155.1. Taxonomy (GTDB): domain Bacteria; phylum Planctomycetota; class UBA1135; order UBA1135; genus Saltatorellus. The sequence goes on from JASFWR010000118.1 coordinate 5,555, forward strand.
CTTCACGGACATCTGGTTCACCTACACGGCGACCGCCTCCGGCGATTTCGAGATCGACACCTGCGGTGGCGGCCTCGACACCGTGCTCCGTGTCCTCGAGGGCCCGGACTGCTCGACGCTCACCTGCCTGGCTGGTGCGGACGACGAGTGTGAGCTCTCCCCCGGCGGCCCCAACTTCGCTTCCGCGCTCTCCGTCAACCTCGTCGCTGGAAACAGCTATTACATCCACGTCGAGGGATGGGGTTCCGGCGACATCGGGCCCAGCCAGCTCAACATCACGCCCCCGCCGACCGGTGACACCTGCGCCGAGGCCCTCCCGGCCGCCGCGGGCGGTAACCCGTTCGACACGACCGGGCTCATCAACTCCGGCTTCCACGAAGGCTCCTGCGTGAGCCGCGACGGTTTCACGGACATCTGGTTCACCTTCGATGCCACCAAGAACGGCGTCCACACCATCGACACCTGCGGCGCGGACATCGACACCGTCCTGCGCGTGCTCGAGGGTCCGGACTGCTCGACGCTCACCTGCCTCGCCGGCAACGACGACGCGTGCGCGACCTCCACGGGCACCAACTTCGCCTCCTCGGTCGACCTCACGCTGACCGCCGGTAACAGCTACTACATCCACATCGAGGGATGGGGTACTTCCGACATCGGCGCGGGCACGCTGACGATCACCGAGCCCACGGGCGGTGACCTCTGCATCGCGCCGCTCGCCCTCGAGATGGGCGCTGCGCAGCCCTTCGACACGTCGGGCTTCACCGACTCGGGCGTCGCCAACAGCTGTGCCTTCAACGGCCTCGGCCAGAGCCCCGACATCTGGTACTCCTTCGTCCAGACCAGCGCCTACGGTGCGACCATCTCCACCTGCGGCTCGTCGCTCGACACGACCCTCGAGGCGTACAAGGGCACCGACTGCTCCGCGCTCGTCTCCGTGGCGTGCAATGACGACACCTGCGGCCTGCAGAGCGAGATCTCGATCGGCGGCGCCCCGGGTGACGTCTTCCTGATCCGCCTCGGCGGCTTCAACGGCAGCACCGGCGCCGGCACGATCATCGCGACCCCGAACGGCCCCGAGGCCTACTGCGTCGGCACGCCGACGCTCGGTGGTAACGGCGGTTCGCCCGGCGGCGCGGTCTACTTCGACGTGACGGCGACCCAGGACATCTCGATCAGCAGCTGGTACACGAACACCAGCGTCACCGCTGGCGATCCCGTGTCCCAGACGATCTACGTCAACACGGCCGACGTCACCCACATCGGCTACGAGCAGGACCCCTCCGTCTGGCAGGTCATCGGTACCGGTAGCGGTACCTCTGCCGGCGCCAACAACCCGACCGGCCTCCGCGCCGACTCGGCGATCCTCCTTCCGGCCGGCACGTACGGCATCTGCCTCGTCAACGACGCGAACACGAACCACCGTTACACCAACGGCAACGGGACGAACGAGATCGCGACGTCTGGCGACGGCATCGTCACCATCTCCGCTGGCTCCGGCCAGAACATCCCGTTCTCGAGCTCGGTCTTCAACCCGCGCATCTGGAACGGCGGGTTCTGCTACGACCAGCCCGGGATCGGCACCAACTACTGCACGGCGAACGCCAACTCCACCGGCGTTCCCGCCAGCATGTCGGCCTCCGGTAGCACGCTCGCGACGCTCAACCAGCTGGTCCTCTCCACGAGCGACCTGCCGAGCGGCTCGGTCGGCTACTACCTGGCCAGCATGGACCAGGGCTTCACGGCGAACCCCGGCGGCAGCTCGGGCAACCTCTGCCTCGGCGGCACCATCGGCCGCGCCATGGGCGACCGGGTGGTCAGCACGGGCACCGGCAGCGTCAACCTGCCCATGAGCCTCTGCCTGCCCTTCAACCTGGGCGGCTCGATCGCGGCCGGCGACACCTGGAACTTCCAGCTGTGGTTCCGCGACATCGGGACGGGCGGCGTGACGTCGAACTTCTCCGACGGCTACTCGATCACCTTCCAGTGATCTGAGGCCCCCACGACGCGCGCCCCGCGCCGACCTCGGTCGGCGCGGGGCGCGCTCTCTTTGGGCGGATCCGAACCGCGAGCCGTCCTCCGCTGGACCATCGAGGGACGGACGGGTCGCAAATCGAGAGGGGAGGCGGTCCCCGCAGCCTCGCACGGGTCCGGGATCGACCAGGACCCTGCCACGCGGGAAGACCCTCACGGAAGCGCTCTGGCGTGACACGGCGTCCGTAGATAGAAATTGGAATTGCTGACGTTCCCCCGTCAGGCGCGCCCCAGCGGATGGCTCCAGCTCCTGGAGGCCATCAGGGCGTTTTTCACAGACCCATCCAGCCTTCCCTGAACATGAGCTTCCTCATTGCTGCGCTTTGTGCCGGCGCCACCGCGAGCGGTGGTGTGGGCATCACGGACGTCACATTGACGCACCTCGGCACGGTCGACCTCGACTCCACCGCGGATCCCATGAACGCCGAGTACATCGGCACCAACCCGTCCGCCGTCGCCTGGGACGGGACCGACCTGTACGTCGCCGGCTTCAACAACGGCGGCGCCGCCGCTGACACCGGCATCGTCAAGGTCACCGACGCCCTCGGCGCCGCCACGCTCGGCAGCACCTTCGGCGCGCGCTCCACCCCGGCGCTCCGAGGCTTCTCCGGCCTCGACATCTCCGGCGGGACCATCGCCAGCGCCTACGACGCCGGCGGCTCCGACCCCCGCGGCATCGAGGCCTACGACTCCACGGGGTCCCTCCTCTGGTCGAAGGCCGGCCGCGGAGGCTCCGGCGTGGGCATGGACCCCGGCTTCGGCGGCGCCGACGCTGGCGTGGCCTGGACGACCTTCGGCAGCGGCCGTCGCGCCCTGCAGGACACCACCACCGGCGCGGACATCTACGACGGCTCGAACGGCGCCGTGATCTTCACGTCCGAGGGCACGTTCTGGCGTGACATGGACTTCGACGACCTCACCGGCGACATCTACCTCCGCGAGGGCAACAACGTCATCTACTGGGAGCGCACGGGCGGCAACTCCACCGCCAACTCGGCGCTGCTCTTCGATCAGGACCCGGACGCCGACTTCGTGGCGGGCCAGAACATCGCGTTCTGCGACCTGGGCGCTGATGGCGCGGCGGTCATTTACAACAGCCGCTCCGCCACCGCGGGCGGTCAGGTCGCCGGCGACGTCCTCCAGGTGATGGACTTCACGGGCGCCCCCGCCTCGCTCTTCGTCACCGGGATCAGCCTCTCGGACGGCAACGGCTTCTACGACTTCTCGTACGACGCCACCAGCGAGACCATCGCCCTGCTCGACTTCGCGAACCGGGACGTGCACCTCTTCTCCGTCGCGAGCGGCGCGCCCTCCGGGCCGCCGGGTGACGACTGCTCGGACCCGATCACCGCCGTCAACGGCGGCAACCCGTTCGACACCACCGGCCTCACCGACTCCGGCTTCCACGACGGCTCCTGCGTGAGCCGCAACGGCTTCACCGACATCTGGTTCACCTACACGGCGACCGCCAGCGGCGAGTACACCATCGACACCTGCGGCGCGGACATCGACACCGTCCTGCGCGTGCTCGAGGGGCCGGACTGCTCCACCCTGACCTGCCTCGTCGGCAACGACGACGCGTGCGCGACCTCCACGGGCACCAACTTCGCCTCCTCGGTGAACGCCACGCTGACCGCGGGCAACACCTACTCCATCCACATCGAGGGATGGGGCACCAGCGACATCGGCGCGGGTACGCTCACGATCACGCCCCCGCCGACCGGTGACACCTGCGCCGAGGCCCTCCCGGCCGCCCCGGGCGGTA
>JASFWR010000119.1:0-9337 GCA_050049155.1 Planctomycetota bacterium
GTCGGACCGGCGCGGCCGCTGATCCGGGAGGGCGACCGTTCGGACGCGGGCCCGGGAGGCACGTCCGAGGGTGGGGCGGCGAGCGAGACGCCGGACCTCCCTGAGCCCTCCGCCGAGGACGACGGCGGGGCGCCGGGGGACGTGGACACCCTGGACCCGGGCCTCTCCGCGGCAGTGGAGCGCGCCGTCGCCACCGCCATGAAGCGCGCGCGGGAGCGGGCGGGCGACGCGGTGACGGATCGCAACACCGCGGTCGCGGTGGTCGCCATCGACTCCGGCACGGGGCGCCTGCTCGTCCGCCGGCTCTCCGAGCTGCCCCTGGTCCCGGCCTCGAACCTCAAGCTCATGACCGCCGCCGCGGCGCTGGTGGAGCTCGGCGCGGACGGCGCCTTCGTCACCCCCTTCCTCACCGACGGAGCGGTGGAGGGTGGGACCCTCCGCGGCGATCTCGTGGTCCGTGCGGGGGGCGATCCCCTTCACCGTCGGGACGGGGACGGCGGGCTCGGCCCGTGGGTCGGCCCGCTGCTGGACTCCCTGGCCGCCGCCGGCATCGAGCGGGTGGAGGGGGCGCTGGTGCTTGACGAGGGCGCCTGGCTGGAGCCGGGGCCCGGCCCGCTCTGGCCCGCGCCCTCCCAGCACTGGCGGGACTACTGCGGGCTCTCCGGCGGCTTCTCCGTGAACGGGGGCTGCTTCCGGGCGACCGTGACCCCGAGGGCCGCGGGCGAGAGGGCGTCGGTGACGCTGCGGCCCGCGCACCACGGGCTCACGCGCAAGGGCACCGTGACGACGGCCGGCTCCAGGGTGGCGGTCAACGTCGGCGCGAACCGCAGCGGGGTGACGGTCCGCGGGAAGATCAAGGCGGGCTCGCGCCCCTACGTGGCGGAGTTCAGCCACCCCGACCCCGTGGACCTCTTCGGACACGCGGTGGTGGGCGCCCTCGCCGACCGCGGCGTCACCGTCTCCGGGGGCTTCCGGCGGGAGCGGGGCGTCGAGCTACGCGAGCCCCGAGAGGTGCACGTCATCCGCACCCCGATCACCGAGGTCATGGAGGCGATCCTGCTCGACTCCAACAACCCCGTCGCGGACCAGCTCTTCCTGGCCGTCGGCGCCGCGGCCACCGGCGCGGGGACCCGGGAGTCGGGGGCCGACGCCGTGAGGGCGGCCCTCGGCCGGCTCGGCCTCAACGTGCGGCCCCTGGTGCAGGTCGACGGCTCGGGGCTCTCCAAGGCGAACCGCGCCACCGCCGAGCAGCTGGCGGCGCTGGTGGCGGCGGTCGTGCACCAGGGCGGCCCGGTGCGCTCCGCCATCATGGACGCGCTGCCGGTGGCGGGGCGCTCCGGGAAGCTGGCGAGTCGCATGCGCGGCACCCCGGCGGAGGGACGCGTCCGCGCCAAGACGGGCTGGGTCAAGGGGGCGAGCAGCCTGAGCGGGGTGGCCGAGACGGAGGGGGGCGCGGAGATCGTGTTCTCGATCCTGGTGGGCTACCCGCTGGTGGACGGCCTCAACACGGCGGCCTGGAAGCCGATGCAGGACGAGATCTGCGCGGCGCTCGCCGCGTGGCCCGGCGACGGGGCGGGTCGATGACGGGTCCGGAGCGCCTCGCGGGCGCCGCGTGGGACGCGCTCTCGTCCGGGGGAGGTCCGGCGGACCCGGAGGTCACCGCCGGGGTGGTGCGCGTCGCCCTCGAGGCGGTGGCGGAGGCCGGGGCGCTGCACCTGCACCTGCTGGGCCGCATCCGGGCCGAGGACGTGGGGCGCAAGTCCTCGAGGCGCGACCTCGTCACGGAGGCGGACGTCGGGGCGGAGCGCCTGGTGGTGGAGCGGCTCAGGGGGCTCGACCTCGGGGCGGCCATCGAGGCCGAGGAGGAGACCTCGGACGCGGCCTCGGAGGGTCTGCGGTGGTTCCTCGACCCGCTCGACGGCACCGTCAACTTCGTCCACGGGATCCCGATGTTCAGCGTCTCCCTCGCCCTGTACCGCGGCCCCGTCCCGCTGTTCGGCGTGGTGCACGCACCGCGGCTGGGCGAGACGTTCGTGGGCGCCCGCGGGGCCGGGGCCTGGTCCGTGGACCCGGACGGTTCGCCCACGAGGCTCCGGGTGAGCCCCACGGACGCGCTCGGGGAGGCGATCGTCGCCACCGGGTTCCCGTACCGGCGGGGGGAGCTCCCGAACTCGAACCTGGAGAACTTCGGTCGCTTCTTCCACGACGTCCGCGGGCTCCGGCGGCTGGGCTCCGCGGCCCTGGACCTCGCCTACGTGGCGGCCGGGCGCCTGGACGGCTTCTGGGAGCTGCACCTGTCCCCGTTCGACGTGGCTGCCGGGGCGCTGCTGGTGTCGGAGGCGGGGGGAGTCGTCTCCGACGTGAGCGGGGGCCAGGGGTGGCTCCGGGGCGGCGAGATCCTCGCCTGCGCGCCGGGGCTCGCCGCGGCCATGTCGGACCGCCTGGAGGCCTAAGCGCTCCCCCCGGAGTCTGCGGGGAGCCTGCAGGGACCGTGACGGCCGGGGTCGACCGGACGGCCGGGAGGGCGGGGTTCGCCATGCCGGGGGCGCCCCGGGCGCTCCGGAGCCATGACAGCGATAAGTCGAGGCTCTCGAGCTTCACATTCCCAGGGCTGGCGCCTTGAGCCCGCGGGGCGGTGACGCAGAATGTTGCGCCCCATGCCTCCTCGGGGGGCCGCCGGCTCGCCTCGACGGGCCGCTCTCCGATCCACCCCAGAACCACCCATGGCTTCGCTCATCAACAAGAAAGCTCCTGCCTTCACCGCGCCCGCCGTCATGCCCGACGGCACCACCAAGGAGATCAGCCTCTCCGACTACGCCGGCAAGTACGTCGCGCTGGTCTTCTACCCGAAGGACTTCACCTTCGTCTGCCCGTCGGAGCTGATCGCTCTCGACCACAAGTGCGCCGAGCTGGCGGACAAGAACACGGTCATCCTCGGCGTGAGCATGGACGACGCCGAGACCCACGCGAAGTGGCGTGACACCGCGATCGACGAGGGCGGCATCGGCGCCCTCCAGTACGCGCTCATCGCCGACGACGCCAAGAAGGTCTCCGAGGCCTTCGACGTCGTCCACGAGGAGTCCGGCCTGAGCTATCGCGCCACCTTCCTGATCGATAAGGACGGCGTGGTGCAGAGCGCCGTGCACAACAACCTCCCCCTCGGCCGCAGCATGGACGAGCTGATCCGCATGGTCGACGCCCTCCAGTTCCACGAGGAGCACGGCGAGGTCTGCCCCGCCAACTGGCAGCCCGGCAAGGCGGCCATGCAGGCGACCCCCGAGGGCGTCAAGGCGTACCTCCAGGAGCACGCCTCCTCCCTCTGATCCCAGCGCCAGCCGCCCCGCCGGCCGCCGGACCACCCGGAGGCCTCGCGTGGGCCCCTGGCCCCAGCGGACGGGTCCTGGCCCCCTCGGGTCGGGACCCGTCCGTTCTTTGGCTCCGACGCCCTGCTGCGGCATTTCGCCGGCTCTGCCGGTCTGGTGCGCCTGCGGTCCGCTGGTATCCTGTTCGGCTTCCGAATCGCCCGACGAAGTCTCTCGAGCCGGTCCCGGTGGCGACCCCCGGCGTCGCCTCGACGGGCCCGATCGTCGGCCCCTCGCCGCCCAGTTCTCCCATGCCCGCACGACCCTCCGCCAGCCCCCCTCGAGGAGAGGACGCAGGTGAGATCGTCATCCGGGGCGCGCGGCAGAACAACCTGCGCTCCGTGGACGTGACGCTCCCGAGGGGAGCGCTCGTCGCGGTCACCGGAGTCTCGGGGTCCGGCAAGTCGTCGCTGGCCTTCGACACCCTCTTCCGAGAGGGCCAGCGCAGGTTCCTCGAGACGCTCTCGGCGTACGCGCGGCAGTTCCTCGGCGGCCTGCAGAAGCCCGAGATCGACTCCATCGAGGGGCTCTCGCCCGCCATCGCGGTGGACCAGAAGAGCATCGCGCGCGGGAACCGCTCGACGGTGGGGACGCTGACCGAGATCGTCGACCACCTGCGCGTGCTCTACGCCCGCGCGGGCGTGGCCCACAGCCCCTGGTGCGACCTGCCCGTGGAGTCCCGCACCGCGGAGGCGGTGGTGCAGGAGCTGCTGGAGGAGCACGCGGGGCGCAAGCTCGTCCTCGGCGCACCCCTGGTCAGGGACCGCAAGGGGTCGTTCCGCGCGCTCTTCCAGGACCTCCAGCGCCGCGGGTTCGTCCGGGCGCGGGTGGACGGGGAGATCGTCCGCCTGGAGGACGCGCCGGAGCTCGAGCGCTACAAGCGGCACTCCATCGAGGTCATCGTCGACCGGCTGCGCCCCGACCCCGAATCGCCGGGGCGCCTGCGTGACGCGGTGGACCAGGCTCTCGAGCTGGGCGACGGCGAGGTCGTGGCCATCGGCGAGGGCGGTGAGCGCACCTGGTCCACCCAGCGGGTGTGCCCGGAAACCGGCCGCGAGCTCCCGGAGCTGGAGCCGCGCCTCTTCTCCTTCAACTCGCCGCACGGGGCCTGTGGCGCCTGTGACGGGCTCGGCGTGCTCAAGGCGCCCTCCGAGGCCGCCGTGGTGCGGGACCCTGCCCTGACCCTGCGGGAGGGGGCCCTCGCCGTCACGAAGGCCAACGGCAGCGGGCTCCTGTTCCCCAACGTGGACTTCGAGTTCCTGGAGCGGGTGGGCGAGAGCGCCGGCTTCGACCTCGACACCCCGTGGGGCCAGATGACGGCCAAGGCGAGGCGGCTGGTGCTGGAGGGCACCGGCGCGAAGCGCTACCGGGACGCGTTCAAGTGGAACGGCCAGCGCTCCCGGGGGCAGGGGAGCTGGAACAGGGTGTTCCACGGCGTCCTGGGGAGCCTGCGGCGGGCCTGGGAGAAGGGGACGCGCCGCAAGATGGTCGACCGCTTCCTCTCGGAGCAGACCTGCCCCGAGTGCGAGGGGTCGCGCATCAACCTCGTGGCGCGCTTCGTTCGGTTCGGGGGGCTGCGCTTCGCCGACCTGACCGCGGGTCCCGTGTCGGAGCTGGTGGAGCGCCTCGGCGAGGCCGAGCTCTCGCCGCGGCAGGCGCGGATCGCCCGCGACCTTCTCCTGGAGATCGAGCGGCGCGCGCGCTTCCTCGTGGACGTGGGCCTCGGCTACCTCACCCTGGATCGGGGGGCGGACACGCTCTCCGGGGGTGAGGCGCAGCGCATCCGCCTCGCGGCCCAGCTCGGTGCTGGCCTCCAGGGCGTGCTCTACGTGCTGGACGAGCCCTCCATCGGGCTGCACGCCCGGGACCACGACCGCCTCCTCGGCGCCCTCGCCAACCTCCGGGACGCGGGGAACAGCGTGGTGATCGTGGAGCACGACGAGTCCACCCTGCGGAGCGCCGACTGGCTCATCGACGTGGGGCCGTCGGCGGGGAGCCGCGGGGGCGAGATCGTCGCCGCGGGGCCCCCGGCGGAGGTGGCGCGGTCCGGCGTCGACACGCCGACCGGGCGGCTCCTGAGGGGCGAGATCGAGATCCCCGCGCCCGAGGAGCGGCGGCGGGGCACCGGGGAGCACCTCGAGGTCCACGGGGCCACGGCCTTCAACCTCAAGGGGGTCGACCTCCGGATCCCCCTCGGGACCCTCACGGCAGTGACGGGGGTGTCGGGCTCCGGCAAGTCGACGCTGGTGGAGCGGACCCTGAAGCGGGCGGTGCTCCGGCACCTGGAGCGCGAGACCCCCGACCCGGGCGCCCACGACCGGGTGCTCGGCCTCGAGCACGTGGACGAGCTCGTGTCGATCACCGCGGCGCCCATCGGCCGGACGCCCCGCTCGAACCCAGCGACCTACACCAAGATCCTCGGCCCCATCCGGGAGCTCTTCGCGAGCCTCCCGGAGGCGAAGATGCGGGGCTACACGAAGTCGCGCTTCAGCTTCAACGTGGCGGGCGGGCGCTGCGAGGAGTGCCTCGGGGCGGGCGTGAAGGTGATGGAGCTCCAGTTCCTGAGTCCGGTCACCGTCCCCTGCGAGGAGTGCGGGGGCCGCCGCTTTCAGGAGGAGACCCTGGACGTGCGCTACCGGGAGCGGTCCATCGCCGACGTGCTCGCGATGACGGTGGAGGAGGCCTTCGAGCTCTTCGAGGACCACCCGCTGCTCCGCCGACCCCTGGGCCTGATGATGGACGTGGGGCTGGGCTACCTGACCCTCGGCCAGCCGTCGCCGACCCTCTCGGGCGGGGAGGCGCAGCGCATCAAGCTCGTCACGCACCTCTCCAAGCGCCCGAGCGGGCACACCCTCTTCCTCCTGGACGAGCCCACCACGGGGCTCCACATGGAGGACGTGGGCCGGCTGGTGGGCGCCCTGCAGCGCCTGGTGGACAAGGGACACACGGTGCTCGTCATCGAGCACAACCTGGAGCTGATCCAGGCGGCCGATCACCTGGTCGACCTCGGCCCCGAGGGCGGCGAGGGGGGCGGACGGATCCTGGGCACGGGCACCCCGGAGGAGCTGACGGCGCAGGACACGCCCACGGGCGAGGCCCTGCGCGAGCTCACCGATCGCCGGCGGCTGAAGACGCGGCCGCTGCCGAGGACCAAGGGCGTCCGGCAGTCCACCGAGCTGGTGGTCGAGGGGGCGCGGACCCACAACCTCAAGGGGGTGGACGTGGCCATCCCCCGCGGGTCGCTCACGGTGCTGACCGGGCCCTCCGGCTCGGGCAAGTCGTCCCTGGCGCTGGACACGATCTACACCGAGGGCCGCCGGCGGTTCGTGGAGTCCCTGTCCACCTACGCCCGGCAGTTCCTGGGCACCAAGGACAAGCCGCCGGTGGAGCGCATCGAGGGCCTTGGCCCCTCCGTCGCCGTGGAGGCCTCCACGGTCCGGGGTCACCCGCGGTCCACGGTGGCCACCACCACCGAGATCCACGACCAGCTCCGGGTGCTCTTCGCCCGCGCCGGGGAGCCCCGCTGCCCGGAGCACGGCGAGGCGCTCCGCCCGGCGGACCCCGGCAAGGTGACCCGGGAGATCCTCAAGGCCACCGCCGAGCTGCCGGGCAAGCCCAAGGGCTGGATCCTGGCCCCGGTGCTCGGTCACTCGGTGCGCATGGGGGCGTCGACGGAGGACGTGGGCGACCGCCTGCGGGCGCTGGTGTCCAGCTGGACGGCGGCGGGCTTCGTGCGCGTCATGATCGACGGCGTCGAGCACCGCCTCGACGCGGAGGACCTGCCCTTCGACGAGGCGGAGGCGGTGGACCTCGTGGTGGACCGGGTGAGCTTCGCGACCGCCTCCCGGGCCAGGATCGCCGACGCGGTGGAGCAGGGGGCCGCGGCGTCCCACGGGCGGGTCTCCGTGCTCGTCAAGGGTGGGCCCCGGGTGGAGTACAGCACGCACGGGGCGTGCACCCAGTGCGGCTTCCAGCTCGGGACCCGGCTCGAGCCGCGGCACTTCTCGTTCAACACCCACGTGGGGGCCTGCGGGACCTGCGACGGGCTGGGCTCGATCTTCCGCGCGGACCCGGAGAAGCTGGTCACCGACCCGACGCGGCCCCTGACCGACGGCGCCATCGGGGGCAAGCTCGGCCGCTACCTCGTGAAGGGGAAGGGGTACTACGAGACCCTGCTGCGGACGGTCGCGCGGTCCCACCGGGTCAACCTGGACCGCCCCCTGGAGAAGCTGAGCGCGAAGCACCAGGCCCTGCTGCTCCGCGGAGTCGGCGCCCGGGCGAGCTACGAGGTGCACGTCTCGAAGCAGATGCGCAACTTCGACTTCGACCAGGAGTACACCTCGGAGTGGAACGGGCTCTGCGGTCACATCGACGCCTGGCACGCGAAGACGGACGACCCCGAGTGGGCGGGCATCCTCGAGCGCGTCATGACGCGCCAGACGTGCCCCGACTGCGCCGGGGAGCGCCTGGCGCCCGCGTACCGCAGCGTCTTCGTGGGCCGGCGGCGGATCCCGCAGGTGCTCTCCATGACCGTGGAGGAGGCGCTGGCGTGGCTCGGGAAGCTCAAGCTCAAGCGGGCCTCGGCCGCGGCCATGGAGCAGGTCCTCGCCGAGCTGCGCTCCCGGCTGTCCCTCCTGGAGCGCGTGGGCCTCGGGTACCTGACCCTCGACCGCGCCACCTCCACCCTCTCCGGCGGCGAGGCCCGGCGGGTCCGCCTGTCGGCGAGCCTCGGGTCCGAGCTCGTGGGGGTCTGCTACGTGCTCGACGAGCCGACGGTGGGGCTCCACCCCCGGGACATCGACCGCCTCGCGGGTGCGCTGGAGGACCTGCGTGACGCGGGGAACACGGTGCTGGTGGTGGAGCACGACGCGGAGCTGATGGGGCGCGCGGACCACATCGTCGACATGGGGCCGGGCGCCGGCGTGCGCGGCGGGGAGGTCGTCGTCTCGGGGACGCCGGACGACGTGCGCGCCCACGCGACCTCCGGGACGGGGCGGTACATGCGCGGCGAGGTGGACCTCGCCGGGGTGCTCAGCGACGATGCCGCAGGGGACGACCCGGCGCTGGAGGACGCCCGGCGGGAGGCGCTCCACGAGGCCTTCGCCGGGGCCGGCGGGACGGTGAGCATCCGGGGAGCCCGGGAGCACAACCTGCGGGGCGTGGACCTGGACGTCCGCTTCGGGGAGCTGCTCGGCGTCTGCGGGCCCTCGGGGAGCGGCAAGTCGACCCTGGTGCTGGACGCGCTGGTGCCGGCCATCCGCGGGGAGTCGGCCGGGGGCCGATGGAAGAGCGCCTCGGTGCCGGAGGGCACGCGGTTGGCCGTGGTGGACGCCTCGCCCATCGGCCGGACGCCCCACAGCGTGCCGGCCACCTACGTGGAGCTCATGCCGCACCTGCGGGAGCTCTTCGCCCGGACGCCCGAGGCGCGCATGCGCGGGTTCACCCCCTCGAACTTCTCCTTCAACTCCACCAAGGGGCGCTGCGCGGGGTGCGACGGGCGGGGCGCCACCCTCGTGGAGATGCAGTTCCTGTCGGACCTCTGGCTCACCTGCGAGGAGTGCGACGGGTCCCGCTACCAGCCCGAGGTCCTTGAGGTGCGCTACCGCGGCCGCTCCATCGCCGACGTGCTCGCCATGAGCGTGGACGAGGCCCACGAGTTCTTCGAGGCCTCGCCCGCCATCGAGCGGATCCTCGGCACGCTGCGGGACGTCGGGCTCGGCTACATGTCCCTCGGGCAGTCGTCCACGACCCTCTCCGGCGGCGAGGCCCAGCGGATCAAGCTGGCGGCGGAGCTCTGGCGGGCGGACTCGCCGGCCGGGGTGGCGCAGCGCAGCGTCCTGGTGCTCGACGAGCCCAGCACGGGGCTCGCGGCCACGGACGTGGAGCACCTGGCCCGCTGCCTCGGGCGCCTCGTCCGTCGCGGGAACGCGGTGGTCGTCATCGAGCACCATACAGAGCTCCTCGAGGTCTGCGAC
>JASFWR010000120.1:0-9288 GCA_050049155.1 Planctomycetota bacterium
AGGAGACCCGGTCCCCGAGCGCCAGCCCGAAGAGGCCCGCGAAGAGCGTCTGCAGCCCCACCAGCACGGCCCCGTGGGCCACCGAGGTCATCGTCAGGCTGACGATCCAGAGGGTGAAGTGCGCCCCGAGCAGCGCGCCCGAGACCCAGATCCTCCGCCGCGTCGCGGGCGGCACCGCGCCGAGCCCGAGGCCGCCCCCCCTCGCGACCGCGATGAGCGACCACGCCGCGGCGGTGATCGCCACCCGGGCCGCGGCCACGGTGGCCGGGGGCGCGGGCGCCGCGACGACGATCACCACCGCGGCGCTGGAGAACACGAGCCAGGACACGAGGAGGCTCGCGGCGAGGCGCCGTTCATGCCCTTCCACCCCGCTCACCGGTGACCTGCTCCGCCGCGACGGCGGCCGGCCTCGTCGGACCTCTCGTCGGACCTCTCGTCAGGCATGACGATCAACGGCGGGCCGACGACTCGTCGATGAACCGCAGCCCCTCCCGCGCGATGTCCGCCGCCTCGCTCGTGGGCTCGAGGTCGATCACGTCGAGGAAGTGCTGGTAGGCGGACGTCGGTCGCTGCAGGTTCCGGAGCTGCACCAGGCCCGCCCCGAGGTGCGCGTCCGCGGCGATCGCCCCGGACGGGTGGCTGGAGAGCACGCGCCTGAAGGCGGAGAGGGCCGCGCGCGCGTTCCCCTGCTCGGAGAGCCAGCGCCCGAGGAAGAGCACCTCCCTGGGCGCCTCGCGGTCGAGGACGTGGTCGTCCGCGGCGAAGTAGGTGCTCGCCGCCTCGGCCATGCGCTCCCCGGCCACCAGGTCCGTGAAGGAGGCCCGCGGCGCTTCAGCAGGTCGCGAGGCCTCCCGCGCGCGGTACTCCCGCGGCCGCGACTCGCGCTCGCGCCGGTCCACGAGGAACGCCGCGCCCAGCCCCGCGAAGAAGCCGCCGATGTGCGCCCCGTACGCGACCCCCGACGCCCCCGCGGCCCCCTGGCCGAGGTACGGGAGGATGTTGCTCAGGACGATGTAGCCGCCGAGGACGATCCGCGCGGGGATCCGCACCACCTGCACGAAGACGAAGAACAGGATGAAGACGTTCACCACGTTCCTCGGGAAGAGGAGGAAGTAGAAGCCCATCACCCCGGAGATCGCGCCGCTGGCGCCCACCAGGGGGGTGCCGGACTCGCTCTCCATGGCCGCGAAGAAGAGCGTCGCCGCCGCCCCGGTGCCGAGGTAGGCGAGGAGGTAGCCGAGCCGGCCCAGGCGGTGCTCGACGTTGTCCCCGAAGATCCACAGGAACAGCATGTTCCCGGCGAGGTGGAGGAAGCCACCGTGCAGGAACATCGACGTGAATAGCGTGAGGATCGAGGCGTGCGCCGGCCGGAAGCCGTACTGGAAGACGAGGACGTCGTACCCGGTGAGGTCGCGGAAGTGGACCCCGTGCCTCGCGCCGCGGGTGATCGCCTGGACCGCCGGGTCCGAGGGGTCCACGGGGCCGCTCAGGGTGAGCAGCGCGATCACGTAGACCGCGACGTTGAGGCCGATGATCGCCCAGGTCACCAGCGGCCGACCGGGCGGGTTGGGCGCGTCGCTGATGGGGAGGAACATGGACCGGTGCGGGCGGCCCCCGAGCGCCGCGGCCTGGGGGGGCGAGATCATAGGCTCCCCCACCGCCGCGCGGGGTCGCGCCCGGAACGGAGCGGCCCCGCCCGGCCGGGTGGCTGGGCGGGGCCGGAGGCTCCGTGGACCGCGCCTGGGCGGCCCGGAGGGACCTGGGCTCAGGGGCAGAAGGTCACGCTGAGGCCGTCCGTCAGGTTGAAGAACGCCCCGCCCCCCGCGAGGTCGCGGTACAGGAACTGGAAGTTCCACTGCTCGCCGACGTTGACCTGCCCCGAGGCGTTGGGCGGCGACGTGTTGTCGAAGGGCAGGATCGCCGTGCCGAAGAAGTCCAGGGACGCGACCCCGAGGCGGATGGGCGAGCCGATGCAAAGGAACCCGTTGCCCACCGGGTTGAGGGCCCGGTCGGGGCCGTAGATGAAGATCCCGATGGAGCCGGCAGGGCAGCTGCTGGCCACCAGCACGAGGTCGTTGGCCGAGTAGCTGGCGGTGCCCGCCGCGTTGATCACGCCGGCGAGTCCGGTCGAGTTGGGGACGCTGGTGCAGTACTGCTCCATGCCGCAGTTCGACGGGCACAGCTCGAAGACCTCGACGTCGTCGATCGCCGCCTCGACGATCGAGCCGCCGCCGACGTCCGCCGCGGTGAAGCGCAGGCTCACCGCGCCAGCCGTGGACACGAAGTCGGACACGCGGAACGTGTGCTGCTCCCAGCCGCCGGACTCCGCGTTGGGGCCGAGGGTCTCCACGTTCACCCAGGTGACGCCGCCGTCGTCGGAGACGTCCACGGTGAACACGTCGTCGGTGTTCGAGCCGGCGGAGTTGTTGTACCAGCGCCAGTAGCCGACGTACGGGTCGGAGGAGAGAGACACGTCGATCTGCGGGGAGATGAGCGTGGTGAAGCCGTTGTCCACGTCGTTCTCACCCAGGGTGCCGCCGGGGCTGCCCTGACCGGTCACGAAGCAGAGCGAGCCGCCGACCGTGTGGTCGTCCTCCGGTTGGGCCGCCGTGCCGATCGGGTCGACGAGGGTCCAGATGCCGGTCGTCGCGGTGTCCCCGGGCAGGCCGGCGGTCCAGCCGCTGGTGGACTCGAGGTCGTCGGCGAGGATGACCCCGCGCTCGATCGAGAGCGTCGAGTACGGCGTCGAGGCGCCCGGGGTCGGGGCGAAGGCCGTGGCGCCGCTCACCAGGGGGAACTCGAAGTAGTACTCCACGTCCGACGGGCAGTCCGCGGGGGGGAACGTCGCGCGGAACGTGTTGTTGCCGACGAAGGGGAGCGCCGAGGACACGAAGCCCTGGCCGGTGTCGAACCAGACCAGCGCGGCCGAGGTGTCCGGGGTGTCGTTCCCGGGGGTCACGACCACGTCCACGGTGGTCCCGCCCGCCGGGTTCACCTCGTCCGGGCGACCGGCCGGGAAGGAGATCGACACGGACGTGGCGGGCGTCATCTGCATGGCCAGGTCGGAGTTGATCCGGCCGAACCCGAAGGTGTCGTCGACACCCGGGGTGCCGAGGTCGTCGCAGGACATGCGGAGGACGTCCTCCACCTCCTGGGGGGTGAGGTTCGGGTTGCGGGACCAGATGAGGCCGCAGAGCCCGGCCACCATCGGGCAGGCGAAGCTCGTGCCGCTGACGTTGCTGTAGCTGGAGTTACCGCTGCTGCTCGTGGTGCGGATCCCCGCGCCGGGGGCGGTGAGGTCCACGAGCGGCCCGCGGTTCGAGAAGGAGGCGAGGGAGTCCGACGAGGTGGTGGCGCCCACGACGATGACGTCGTCGTTGCGGTTGCCGGAGAGGACGTTGGAGGAGTTCCCCGCGGCCCACACCAGGAGCGCGCCGAGGCTCCGGACGTACGTGCCGGTGGAGTTCACCGAGCCCGAGGTGACGCCGCTGTAGCTCACGCTGGCGACCTTGTCCCCCACCTCGGCCGCGCTCCGCGCCGCGAGGGTCAGGTTGGAGAGCGAGGCGCCCCCGCCCGAGGAGTCGGTCACCCGCATGGTGCGGTGGCCGAGGTTCCAGCCGACGCCCGACACGCCGATGCCGTTGTCGCCGTTGGCCGCCGACGTCCCGACGCAGAGGGTGCCGTGTCCGTTGACGTCGTTGATGGGTCCGCCCTGGCTCTCCCAGGTGTTCGAGGGCGCGTGGTAGCCCTCCTGGCGGTGGAGCTGGAGGTCCTGGTGGGAGACGAGGATCCCCGTGTCGCAGATGGCCACCACGATCGACGGGTCGCCGGTCTCCAGGTCCCAGGCGGCGCACGAGGCCATGCGGTTGGCCTGGTGGTGCCACTGCTGGCCGAACTGGGAGTCGTTGGGGCAGGCGATCGGGTAGACGGTCCAGTCGGGCTCGACGTACTGGAAGGCCCCGGTGGCCAGCAGACCGTTGGCCACGCCGTTCTCGGTCTCACCGGCCGGGACGAAGAAGAGGTACTCGTCCGTGGCGGCCACGTACTTCTTGAGCTCGTATCCGTCGATGGCCCGGCGCGCGATGGCCTGCAGGCGGACGACCTCGGCGGGGGTCTGGCCCCGCTCCTCGGCGCCTGCGAGCTGCACGGGGCGGGCGCACATGACGCCGGAGAACTCCATGGAGCCCGGGACCTCCTCGAAGGTGACGAAGGCCGCCGAGGGAGCCGCCTCCTGGGCCGAGGCCGGGGCGACGAGCAGCAGGGCTGCGAGCGGGAGGGACGAGAGGTGGAGGTTCATGGAGGGAGGGGTGGGAGCGAGACGTTGCGGTGCTCTGGGAAGGACGCCAGGGCTGGCGGGCGGGTTCCGCGAGGATAGGTGGAGCGGGATGGGATTTCCCTGCGTCAGTCGGTGACGGCCACCAGGTCGTCCACGAACAGGACCGTGCCCCCCGCGGAGGAGGCCAGGACGCGGATCGACTGGGTGCCCGCCGGGAGGGCCAGGGCCCCCTCGACCCGCGTGAAGGCGGTGGACGGGGTCACCGGGAGGGCCGCGCTGGCGAGCACGGCCTGGCCGCCGTCGAGGGCCTCAAGGGTCAGGGACGCGGTCCCGGCCCCGGAGGCGCGCACCAGCGCCGTGAGCGTGCAGGTCACGCCGCCGCTGACCGCGGCGGTGGCCTCGACGGAGCCCGTCTCCAGGCGAACGGAGGGGGCGGCGACGCCCGCGTCCGGCGCGAGCCGCGCGGCCCCGGCGGCCTGCCAGCCCACGAGCCCCTCGTCGAAGGAGCCGTTGGCGAGGAGGTTGTCGTCGGCGGCGTCCACGGCGACCTCACCGTCGATGACCTCCAAGGTGTCGAGCTCGGGGTTCCCGCCCCGGCGCCCGGACCCCGACGCCACGTAGATCCGGCCGTCGACCATCCCGATCCCGCCGCTGTGGCGGCCGTCCAGGAGCGGCGGGAGCGTGGTCCACTGCTCGGAGAGGACGTCGAGGGCCTCGCACTCCGCGTGGGCGTCCACCTGGGAGGTGCTCTCCCCCCCGATCACCACCGCGAAGCGGCCCACGGGGACGGTCATGGTCCCGGCCCGGCGGGTGGGGATGTCCTCGGCGATGGTGGACCAGGCCCCGGTGGAGAAGTCGTACACGTCCACGGCACCGATGGTGTTGCCGAAGGGACCGGGCTGCTGGGTCGTCCGGCCGCCCGCTGCGACGAGCCGGTCGCCGATCAGCACCGTGGTGAAGTGGTCGCGAGCGCGCGGCGCGTCCGGCAGCACCTGCCAGGTCTGGGTCACCGGGTCGTACTCGTCGAACCACGGGCGGGCGCCGCCGTTGTGGCCCTGGTTGTTGCCGCCGAGGATGTAGATCTTGCCCTCTCGCACGAAGGCACCGTTGGAGCCCCGGCGGCGCGCGGCGGGGACCTCGGGTCCCTGGGTCCAGAGGTCCGTGACCGGGTCCCAGGTCCACACGTGCGGTACGTTGGTCTCGTTGGGGTACGAGCCCGTGAAGGCCCCGACGACGTAGACCAGGCCGTCGATCACCACGGGCTGGAAGTGGTTGATCTCGAAGGGCGGCAGCCCCATGCCCGTCCACTTGCCGGTGGTCGGGTCGAAGGCCTCGGTGGGCCGATTGCCCCGCCCCCCCATCAGGTACAGGCGGCCGTTGACGGTCACCATGGCCGCCTCGTGGCGGCAGGACAGTACCGACCCGTCGGTGGACGGGAGGTCCTGCCACTGGGCCGGGGACGGCCGGCGGACCCGCACCATGCTCGCGACCGAGGGGACGCCCGCGCCGTCGAGGACGAAGAGCATGTAGCTCCCCGGGGGCGCCACGTTGCCGCTCTCGGGGGCCGTGACGTCGAGCACCGCGCCCGTCTGGGAGACGGCGAGCTCGAGGCAGCGCTGGTCGCTGTCCGTGCCGTGGGTCGCGCTCCCCGCGCGGACCAGGGTCACCCGGCTCACGGGGTCGGCGCTCCCGAGCTGGACCTGGAAGGCCTCGCCGTGGGCGACCTCCGCCGGGGCGGCGGCGATGGTCGGGCGGGCGGCGAGCTGCCCGTCGGCGGTGAAGAGGTACGGCGGGCGGAAGACCTCGGCCGTGAGGTTGGTCCCCTCGCCGGGGTTCGACACGCCGCCGCCCGTCCAGACGGTGGCGTCGGGGAGCAGGATGGACGTGGAGCGGAAGCCGCGCGGGTCGCTGGAGGCCGCGCACATGGCCCACTGGTCCGTCGCGGGGTCCCAGATCTCGGCCACCCGCACCGCGGTGGACGCGGCGAGGACGTTGTGGCCCCGCCCGCCGCCGCAGACGAGGACCTTCCCGTCGGCGAGGACGACGGCGTCGTGGTCGGCGCGACGGAAGAACATCTCGGCCGCGGCAGAGACCACGGGGACGGGGCCGCTGACGTCGATGGTGACGGCGGAGCGCTCGGCGTCCGACACGGCCGACATCCGGTCGACCCCGCCGACGATCAGGATCCGATCGGACCCGACGCTCGCCGCCGCGCCCCACAGGCGCTCCCGGGCCTCGCGCTGCCCCTGGAAGAGCCACTCGCCCTCGCCCTCCGTCCGGAGGACACCGAGGTTCATGTCCCAGCCCGCCAGCACCACGTCGCCGCTGGGCGCCAGGTGCGTGAAGGGGAACAGGCCGTCCACGAAGGGGATGCTGGCGTCGAGCCAGGCGCCGAGGTCGGCGCCGGGCAGCTGGGACCAGCCGTCCCCCCCCATCCGGGCGGGGGTGGTGACCCGCGTCCCCCCGTCGGCGCCGCCGAGGGCGAGGAGGGAGCCGTCCCCGAGCGTGAGGCCGCCCGCGCCGTGGCGCGCGACGCCGTCGGAGGCGAGCGGGATCCAGGTCCGCGAGGCCGCGTCGAAGCGGCTGACCTGGTCCGCGCCGAAGGGCGCCTTGGCGCTCGTCCGGCCGGCGTAGCCGCCCACGGCCAGGAGCTCACCGTGGGAGTCGCGGCCGAGGCCCGCGCCGTAGACCTCGGCGCTCGGGTGGTCCACCGGGACGTGGACGCCGGTGCTCGGGTCGTAGAGGTCGGCCACGGTCGAGTCGTGGGGATCCGTGGTCGGGAGCGTCCCCTGGCCCGTGGCGACGGCGCTCGCGAAGGTGAGCAGCTCGCCCGTGCTCAGCAGGGCCGCCTGGATCGGGTCCAGGGGCCAGGGCTCGGCGCCGAGCCACTCGCCGCGGATCCCGCGCAGGGCGGCGCCGTCCCCAGGCTGGAACCGGGGCGCCGAGATGAAGGCGTCGGCCCAGTCGGCGAGGTCGTCCTGGGACCCGTCTCCGCCGTCGCGCACGACGAGGAGCAGCTCACGCACGCCGCGGAGGTCGAGGCGCCCGGTGAACACCGGCGCGTCGCTCCCCGTGAGGACCCCGGAGTCGAAGAGCACGACCCCGTCGGCCACCACCTCGAACTGCACCGAGCCGCCGGCGCCCGCCGAGTCGTCGACGCCGACCCAGCTGGTGAAGGCGTAGGCCCGGCGGTCCAGGTCGTAGGCGATGACGCTGGTGGAGTAGCAGCCGAGGCCGCTCGTGAAGACCTGCCCGTTGAGGGTCAGCGGGGCGCCGTCGCCCGCGGCTGCGGCGCCGTTGCTCCGGTCCAACTCCACGGGGCCGAGGCCGTTCTGAGCCCACAGCGGCGTGACGGTCGAGAGGGCGCGGCCCGCGCGCAGCGGGGCCCGCACGGTCCGCGTGCCGAGGCTGGTGGAGTTGCTCCCGGATTGAGCCTGGGCGGAGGCGGCCGCCGAGGCGGCGAGGGCGAGAAGCAGGAGACTACGCATCGATGATCGGCGCGGTCTCGGGAGGCGATCGGGCGGGAGCGGTGCCTCGACGAGGGACTCGAGGGCGCCGATCGCCCCTGGAGGCCTCTGGGAGGTGCCGCGCTCCCTTCTCGACGCCGTGGGCGTCCGCGCGGTTCCCAAAAGGTACCCCACCCCGAGGCGGTGGGGACGGAGCCCGGGGCCGCCGGGCGAGCACCTCTCACCCGACTCTCACCCTCCGGAGCCCGATACTCCGCGAGGGCGGCATGAGCGGCGGGGAACCGGCCCAGGACGCCAAGGAGGACCCCCAGCGCGGATCCACTCCGAGACACCGGGGCACGCCGCCTCCCGGCGAGCCATCCACGGCTCGCCGGCCAGGGTCACTCCAGCCCGGCCTCCACGGCCATGGCCTTGATGCCCGGCTCGCCGATCAGCCGCGCGTAGCGATCGGGCTGGGTCCGCTTGTAGTCCGTGAGCATCCCGTGGGTGAACTCGGTGATCATGAGGAGCCGGCGGGCGGCGTCCTCCCGCAGCGACTCGGTCTGGCACCCGACGATGATCCGGACCATGTCCTCCACCGCGTCGGTCGGGTTGTACTTGCTCGGGTACTTGACGCGGTCGTACACCACCGCGGCGTCCGCGAGCTTCTCGTCGTAGAACTCGCGCTCGGAGGTGACGAGCTCCTGGCGGAGCTGCTCGATCGCCGTCTTGTCCCCGCCCTCGGCCGTGCGCGCGAACTTCTCCACGGCCGCGAAGGCCTCCCGGAAGTCCTTGGGCTCCGCGGCCGTGGAGCCCCAGGTGTCCACCCGCACGTCCTCGAAGGTGTCGGGGCTGCCGATCTCGGCCACCGGGCCGATCCGCTCCATGAGGCGGCGGACGCGGTCCACCCTGGGGTGCGTCGGGTACTCGGCCACGAACCACCGGCCGCGCTTCATGAACAGCCGCGCGTGGGAGCGGTCCCCCTTCGGGTTCCACCTGCTCTCGGAGTAGTTGATGAGGCGGCTGTCGACCCAGGGGGTGATCTTCTGGTTCCGGACGGCGTCGTCCAGCTGCCCCATCATGTCGTCCTTGACCGCGAGGGCCTCGGTCACGAGGGCCCGCTGCTGGGCGGTGAGCTCCTGCCCCTCCAGCTGGGTCAGCGTCGCCCGCGCGCCGACGGGGTCCTCGCCCCGCTCGCGCTGGTAGCGCTGCCAGGTGGCGTTGAAGTCGAAGTTCTCCCCGGCGAGGTTCTTCGACGTCGAGCTGAAGAGCTGGTACATGCCCACCGCGGCGGCCACGACGATCACCCCTACGATGAGCGGCGTGGGGATCGAGGGCCCCTGCGACGCCTTGCGGCGCCTGGCGGAGGACCGACCGCCCCCCCCACGGCCGCTGTCCCCGCTGGCTCCCTTCGAGCTGGTTCGGCCGCCGCTGCGACCTCCGCTGCGACCTCCGCTGCGACCTCCACTGGGGCCTCCGCCGGACGCGGAGCGCCGCGCGCCCGCCGCCACCGGCTTGGCCGGCCCCTCCCCCTCGTCGTACTCGATGGTCAGCTTGGCGCTGCCG
>JASFWR010000121.1:0-9283 GCA_050049155.1 Planctomycetota bacterium
ACCGTATCGTCCGGGGATGGACGAGCGCATCGAAGACCTGCCCCCTCCGACGCTCGTGGAGTCGGCGGCGGAATTCGAGCGGCTGCTCGAGGCCGCGGAGGCCGACGCCGCGATCGCGGTGGACACTGAGGCGGACTCGTTCTTCAGCTACCGGGACAAGGTCTGCCTGATCCAGGTCACCGCGGGCGGCGAGGACTGGCTGGTGGACCCCTTCGCGGACCTGGACGTCGGGCGCCTCGGCCCGGTGCTCGAGGACCCGAACACGGTCAAGGTCTTCCACGACGCCGAGTACGACGTCCTCATCCTCCGGCGCGAGTACGGGTTCCGCTTCCGCGGGCTCTTCGACACGCGCGTCGCCGCGGCGGTCCTCGGGAGCCAGACGCCAGGGCTCGCGTCGGTGCTCGAGGAGGAGTTCGGCGTGCGGCTCGACAAGTCCCAGCAGCGGTCGGACTGGGCCCAGCGCCCCCTCTCGGACAAGCAGGTGGCCTACGCGCGCCTGGACACCCGCTTCCTGCTGCCGCTCATGGAGCGCCAGCGCGCCGCCCTCGACGAGCAGGGCCGGGCCATGATCGTCGAGTCCGAGTGCCGGCGACTCGAGGCCCTCGACCCTCCGCCGGCGGAGGCGCACCCGGACGACTTCGTGAAGATCAAGGGAGCGCGCAGCCTCGACCCGGCCGGCGCGAGCGCCCTGCGGGAGCTCCACGCCATGCGGGAGAAGCTCGCCGAGCGCCACGACATCCCGCCCTTCCGGGTCCTGGGCAACAAGGCGCTGCTGCAGGTGGCGGAGCGCCGGCCCCGCTCGGACCGGGACCTGCTCCGGATCGACGGCATCACCCAGCGGGTGCTGACTCGCCTCGGCGACCGGGTCCGCCGCGCCCTCGAGCGGGCGGAGCGCAACGGTCCCATCGATCGGCTCCCCGCGGCGCCGCGCCGGGGGGACCACGTGGCGCTCGACGAGCTGGCGTCCGAGCTGCACGAGCGGCTCAAGCGCCTCCGCCGGGACGTGGCCACGGAGGAGCGCATCGAGTCGTCCTACTTGCTGCACCGGACGGCGCTGCAGCACCTCGCCGTGGCCGCGCCCGAGGACCGCGCCGCGCTGGAGGGCCTGGACCTCCTCGAGGGGTGGCAGCTCGACCTCTTCGCCGACGACGTGCTCGACGTCGTGCGGCGCTTCAAGGAGGACGTGGCCCGCGGCGCGGTGCCCGCCCGGCGACGGAGCCGTCGTGGCCGCGGTCGCGGCGGCCGGCGCCGCTGACGGGTCGCGCCCGACGGGTCGACCTCTTCGCCCGGGGGTGTGGGACCCGGGACGTCACGGACCCTGCAGGCGCCCCGTTCCTCGGGAGGTCTGGCTCCTCGGGAGGCCTGGCTCCTCGGAAGGTCTGGCTCCTCGAGAGGTCTGGCTCCGTGAAAGGAGGAGGCCCCGCGGTGAGCGAACACCGCAGGGCCCCTGGACGTGGTGGAGACGAGGGGAGTCGAACCCCTGACCTTCGCATTGCGAACGCGACGCTCTACCAACTGAGCTACGTCCCCATGTGAGGCGAGGATGATACGGATCGTGGCCGGCGGGGCCAGTCCTCAAATGGGGGATCTGTGCCGCGGCGGGCGCCTCGCGGGGGCCGTCTCGGGGCGCGGCTCGGGGACCGGCGGGGCCCGCTGGACCCGACCCCTCGATCCCCCGCGGGCTATCCTGGAGCGATGGGAACGGTCCTGGAGAGGGGCGGGGCGCGGGTCGTCGCCGCCTGGCTGATCGCGGCGGCGGGAGCGGTCCCGGCGACGGCGGCGGTCCAGGACGGCGCCCGGGTCCCGGCGCCAGCCGCCGGGAACACCCCCGCTCCCGCCCCGGCTCGGGGCGGCGAGCGCTGGGCGGCCCGCCTCGAGCTCGGGCTGGCCGAGGCCCTCGACCTCACCGCCGTCCGGGCGGTGCCCGCGGGCGCGCCGCCGGCCGGACCGTCGGTGTCCCTGGCCCCGGTCAAGGCGTCCGTCGCCCGCCCCCTGGCGGGGACCACCTCGCTGCGCCTCGACAGCGACGCACCGATCACGCGGCTGCAGCCCCGTCCGCTGCGCCCGCTCCCCGAGCTCGTGGTGCTCGCCGACGCCCTCGTCGGCGACGACGCCACGGGCCCGCTCTCGGTGGGCCAGGAGTTCGTGGTCCAGCCCGCCGACGCCGGCGTCTGGTCCTACCTGCGGGTGGTCGACGTGGGGGAGGACCGGGTGGCCCTGGAGGTGTGCACCGCGCCCCTCGACGTGGGCGTGATGGTCCGGGCCCCGCGGGGCCTCCGGGTGGCCGACGAGCGCGGGGCCTTCCGCCTCCGATGGGACCGGCGCGAGTCCGAGCTGGGCGTCACCTACCGGGTGCGCCGCCGCGGGCCCGCCGCAGCGGCGCCGGCCCGCGACGGCGGGAAGGGGAGCGCCGAGGCGGTCCCCGGTCCGTGGGAGACCCTGGCCCTCGTGACGGGGGACCAGTTCAGGGATCGGGACGCCCCCTGGGGGCGCCCCGTCCATTACGAGGTGACGGCCGTCGACGGGGAAGGCCGGCCCCTGCAGGGCCACCTGGGTGAGCGCGTGGTCGCCGCGCGCGTCGACACCCCGGGGGAGTGGGCCTTCGGCGTCACGTCGGGCGCCCGGATCGACCTGGTCTCCGGCCGCTCCGTGGGGCCGGACGACCTGGCCCACGTGGAGTTCCACAGTGGGGCCACGGGCCAGTTCTCCCTGAAGCCCCTGGGTGAGGTGCGCTTCGCCCTCGAGCAGAAGGTCGCCGCGCCCGGCGGCCTCGAGCGGTGGTGGCTCCCGCCCGCCTCCGACCGGCGCTTCGTCCCGGGCCGGACGGCCGTTGTGGCCGCGGGCGGTGAGCTCGAGTTCCGCCTCCCGGACGGCACCCTCGGCCGCCTCGCCCTGGAGGGCGGGGACGGTCCGAACGCGCGCCTCAAGCGGCACCTCGCCCTGGACGGCGACCGGCTCCTGCCGCGTCCGCCGCGCCAGCGCCCGGAGGTCCACCGGACCGACGACGACGACGTCGAGCTCCGCTTCGCCGTCCTCGGCCGCGGGCTGTCCGTCCCCCCGGCGCGGGTGGCCATCGTGGTCGAGAAGGAGGTGGCCTTCGGCCAGGGGGACTGGGCCGTCGTCACCGAGGGGCTCCCCGGCGCGCGGACCGTCGCGCTCGAGGGGATCGTCGGCGGCCCGACGCCCATCGTCCGCCTGCGCTTCCGCCACCGGGTGGAGTCCGGCGGCCTCTCCCACCCCTCCCGGCCCATGGACCTGCTCGCCGATGGGCGGAAGGGCGAGCGGCGCGAGGCGCTGCTCCAGACCGCCCTCGAGTCCATCGACGACGAGGACTTCCAGCGGCGCCTCGAGGCGCGCGGCGTCCTGGTCGCCCTCGGGGACCTGGCGCGGGGTCCCCTGGCCGAGCTGAGCCGCTCCGATCGGAAGCCGCGGGCCCTCGCCGCGCAGTCGATCCTCGAGTCCATCGAGAGCGGGGACGGGAGCGGGGCCGGCGTGGCGCGGCGCGTGCACCGGCGCGCCCTGGAGCTGGCCCGCGAGGCGCCCCGGCTGGCCGCCCTCTCCGACGAGGAGCGCGCCGCCCTGTTCGCCGCGTACGGGCCCGACCTGCGCTTCGAGGAGCAAGGGGAGCGCGTCCACTCGCTGATGCGCTTCGTGGACCGCGCGGAGCGGGGCGTGATGCGCCCCGACGGCGCGCCCGGCGACCTGCGCGACGACTGCGAGATCGCCCGGGTCTGGGCCATGGCCCTCGCCCAGACGGAGCCGGACGCCGGCGCCCGCAAGCTCGCCACCTTCGTCGCCGACCTCGGCGCGGTCCCCTCGATGGCCTCCTTCGAGTCCTCGCGCCCGGCCTTCCTGCCGGACGGCGAGCCGCTCGCCGACGTCGGCCCGCTGCCCGGCGCGAGCTGGACCGACCTCCCGGGCGCGGCCGAGGAGCTCGTCTGGCTCCTCGAGCGGCGCCCCGAGCTCGCCGACCTCGAGTTCGGGCCGCCCCTCGCCCAGCTGCTGCACCGCCTCCGGTCGCCCGACGAGGGCGCGTCGCCGTCCGCCGGCCCCGCGGCGGGGGGTGAGGACGACGCCCGACTCTTCGACTACGACGCCAGGAACGCCGAGCTCGTCCTCCGGCTGCTGGAACGCGCGCGGAGCGCAGCGGAGCCGGACGCCCTGCTGGAGGCCGCGGCCCAGCTGGCCGGCGGCGAGGAGGCGCTCCTGCTCGCGCAGCGGGAGGTGTCCGACCGCCGCCTCGCATCGCCCAGCGCCCGAGGCTTCAGCCGCCGGACCGTCGAGCTCGAGGAGCCGAGCCTCGACCTGCTCGAGGCCGCCATGCAGGAGGTCGCGGACCGGCAGAGCACCGCGGACCCCGCCGCGCCGGTCGAGGGCGTCGACATCCTCCTGCCCGCCGGCGTGTACGAGGACGTCTCCGGCGTCCCGAACCGGACGCTGGAGGTGCTGGGGTCGGGCATCCGCCTGATGCCGGCGCGCCCGGGAGCCGCGGTCGAGGTGCGCGCGGCCCTGCGGGTCAGCGGGGCCCGGGACCTGGTGCTCCAGGACCTCACCCTCGTGAGCGAGACCACCACGGCGATCAACGTGATCGAGGGGGGCCACCTGGTCGTCCTCGACAGCCGGGTGGCCGGCGCGGGGACGGTGCTGTTCCTGCAGGACGGGGACCTCGAGATGGTCGGCTCGCGGGTGGAGTCCGCGGGCTCGGGCAAGAACCCCCAGTGGGCGATCCGCGAGCTCGGTCGGTGCCGGCTGTACGTGCGCGCGTCCCTCCTGGACGCTGGCTCGATCTACGTGTCCGACGAGAGCGAGAACTGGCTCGACCGCACCGTGCTGGACGCCGGCTCCCGGACCCTGCTGCAGTCGCCGCGGGCGGGCCACCTCGTGGCGCGGGAGTGCCTCCTGCGCGGCACGAACCTGGGGCTCTACAACGTGGAGCGCGGCGTCCTCGCGGGCGTGGTGATCGACGTGCCGCGGGACCCGCTGGGCCGACGGCCGAGCGGGCTGCGGGTGGCCACGAGGTTCTTCCACCTCGTGGGGGAGGGGCAGGTCGTCCCGGCGACCATGCGCCTCGAGAACGAGCCGCTTCGGCCCCGCTGAGGGGCTGCGCGAGAGCGGGCGCGTCGATAGACTGTCAGCCCGAAAATCGGCCGCGAACCCCTCTCCAAGCCCCCTCGCGCGCCGTCCTCGAGCTCGATGCAAGACACCTTCCGGTCCCGCGGTTCCTTCGAAGTCGGCGGCAAGAGCCACAAGATCGCCAGGCTCACCGCCCTCGCGGAGAAGGGGCACGACGTGTCCCGCCTGCCCTTCGCCCTCCGGATCCTGCTCGAGAACCTGCTGCGCCACGAGGACGGCGTCAGCGTGACCGCCGCTGACATCGAGGCGCTGGCGACCTGGGACCCGAAGGCGACGCCCTCCGTCGAGATCGCCTACCGCCCCGCGCGGGTCCTCATGCAGGACTTCACCGGGGTCCCCGCGGTCGTGGACCTGGCGGCCATGCGGGACGCCATGCAGGCCCTCGGCGGCGACCCCTCCAAGATCAACCCGCTCCAGCCGGCCGAGCTGGTCATCGACCACTCGGTCCAGGTGGACGCCTTCGGGACCCCGGGCGCCCTGGGGCAGAACCTGGAGCGCGAGTTCGAGCGCAACGGCGAGCGCTACGCCTTCCTCAAGTGGGGGCAGGGCGCCTTCGACAACTTCGCGGTGGTGCCGCCGGGCATGGGGATCTGCCACCAGGTGAACCTCGAGTACCTCGCCCGGGTCGTGATGGCCGGCGACAGCGGCTACGCGTTCCCCGACACCCTGGTCGGGACCGACTCGCACACGACCATGGTCAACGGGCTGGGCGTGCTCGGCTGGGGCGTCGGCGGCATCGAGGCCGAGGCCGCGATGCTCGGCCAGCCGGTGTCCATGCTGATCCCCCAGGTGGTGGGCGTGCGGCTGTCGGGTGAGATGCCCGAGGGCGCGACGGCCACGGACCTCGTCCTGCAGGTGACCGAGATGCTCCGGGCCCACGGCGTCGTCGGCAAGTTCGTGGAGTTCACCGGGCCGGGCCTCCAGCACCTCTCCCTCGCCGACCGCGCGACGATCGCCAACATGGCGCCGGAGTACGGCGCCACCTGCGGCATCTTCCCGGTGGACCAGGAGACCCTGAACTTCATGCGCCTCTCCGGTCGCTCCGAGGAGCAGATCGAGCTCACCGAGGCGTACATGAAGGAGCAGGGGATGTTCCACACGGCCGACTCGCCCACGGCCGAGTACACCGACCTGCTCGAGCTCGACATGGGCTCCGTGGTCCCCAGCCTCGCCGGCCCGAAGCGGCCCCAGGACCGGGTGTCGCTCGCGGACCTGAGCACGCAGTTCCAGGAGGACCGCAAGCAGATCCTGGCCGGCGCCGGCGCCGAGGACCACGACCACCGCGTCGCCGTCTCGATGGACGGCGAGGACTTCGAGCTGAAGAACGGCTCGGTGGTCATCGCCGCGATCACGTCGTGCACCAACACGTCCAACCCCTCCGTGATGATCGCGGCGGGCCTCGTGGCCAAGAAGGCCGCCCTCAAGGGGCTGCGCACCAAGCCCTGGGTGAAGACGAGCCTCGCGCCGGGCTCCAAGGTCGTGACCGACTACCTGGACGCCGGTGGCCTCACCCCGCACCTGAACGCCCTCGGGTTCGACGTGGTCGGCTTCGGCTGCACCACCTGCATCGGTAACTCGGGGCCGCTGGCCGAGGAGGTCGTGGCAGCCATCGACTCCGGGAACCTCGTCTCCGCCTCCGTGCTCTCGGGCAACCGGAACTTCGAGGGCCGGGTCCACGCGAAGACGCGGGCCAACTACCTGGCCTCGCCTCCCCTGGTGGTGGCCTACGCCCTCGCGGGGGACGTGAACATCGACCTCGCCAAGGACCCCATCGGCGTGGCCGACGACGGCTCCGAGGTGTTCCTGCGGGACATCTGGCCGAGCAACGCCGAGATCCAGGAGATCGTCGGCGGCTCGGTGACCCGCGAGATGTTCTCCCAGAGCTACGCCGGCGTCTTCGAGGGCACCGAGGAGTGGCAGGTGATCCAGGCCGCTCAGTCGAGCACCTTCGACTGGCAGCCGGACAGCACCTACGTGCGCCTGCCCCCGTACTTCGAGGGCATGGGGCTCGAGACGAACCCGGTGGAGGACATCCAGGGCGCCCGCGTCCTCGGCCTGTTCGGCGACAACATCACCACCGACCACATCTCGCCGGCGGGCGCCATCCCGGTGGACAGCCCGGCGGGCCTGTACCTGCGGTCCCTCGGAGTCGAGAAGCAGGACTTCAACTCCTTCGGCTCCCGCCGCGGCAACCACGAGGTGATGATGCGCGGGACCTTCGGCAACGTCCGGATCAAGAACCGGCTCGTCCCCGGGGTCGAGGGCGGCGTGACCGTCCACTTCCCGTCCGGGGATCAGATGTCCATCTACGACGCGGCCATGCAGTACCGCTCCGAGGGCGTGCCGAGCATCGTGCTCGGCGGCAAGGAGTACGGCATGGGCTCGTCCCGCGACTGGGCGGCCAAGGGCCCGGCGCTCCAGGGCGTCCGCGCGGTCATCGTCGAGAGCTTCGAGCGGATCCACCGCTCGAACCTGGTGGGGATGGGCATCCTCCCGCTCCAGTTCGAGGACGGCCAGAACGCGGACAGCCTGGGCCTCGACGGCTCGGAGACCTACGACCTCGTGGGCCTCGCGGCGCGCTACGGCGCGGAGGAGTCCCCGACGGGGGGGACGGTCGACGTGACGGCGACCCGCGCCGACGGCTCCACCGTGGCCTTCAAGGCCGTGGTGCGGATCGACACGCCGGCGGAGGCCGACTACTACCGCAACAACGGCATCCTCAACTACGTGCTGCGGCGCCTCGCGCGCTGAGCAGCGATTCGAAGCGCGCCGCCGCGGGGTCCCGAGGGGTCCGGCGGCGGCGCGCCTCTGTGTGGGGAGGGCTCGCGGGGAGAACCTGCGGCGAGGCTTCGGAGGTGCGCGGTCTCGACCGGGTCGCCGGTTCGGGCCGCTCAGATGCCGTAGAAGAAGCCCGTGCTGAAGGTGGTGTTCGGCGGGGGCTCCACCGGGAAGACGCGCTCCAGGGTGACGCTGGCCTCCACCGCGCGGCCGTCGACCTCCAGCTCGAACTGCAGGTTCACCCCGTTGAGGAGGGGGGCCTCGAGGTCCCCGTCCATGGGGAACGGGAAGCGGAGCAGGAGGGCCTCGGAGCCGCCCTGCTCCACCGTCAGCGGGCCCGGCCGCTCGGGTC
Organism: Planctomycetota bacterium; assembly: GCA_050049155.1. Classification (GTDB taxonomy): domain Bacteria; phylum Planctomycetota; class UBA1135; order UBA1135; genus Saltatorellus. Next base: position 8,264 of record JASFWR010000121.1, read on the forward strand.
GGGGATCCCCGAACCGGGCGAGGTCCGAGCCCAGGAGCACGCAGGCGCCGGGGTCCAGGGACAGGGTCGACGTGCCCTTGTTCTCGACCCGGACCCGCACCAGGAGCTCGGGGTGCCCGTCGGAGCGGCCGCCCTCCCGCTCGGCGCCGGGGATGCCGACGAGGACCCGGGCCAGGATCGGCTGGTCGGGGGCCTCCTGGACCAGCACCTCTAGGGGGCTCGGGGTGAAGCGGTAGGGGACCCGCGTGGCCTGGCAGGCCGCCAGGGGCAGGACCGCGAGGGCCAGGAGGGTGAGGCGGGGGACGTGTCGGAGCATGTTCAGGGACACCATAGGCCCTCCGGTCCTGGTTTGGGATCCGGGGATCGACCCCCCCCAGAGCCCTCCCTCAGGGCGCCTGGAGGGGGGAGGTGGGAAAAATGTTCCAAGTCGAGTCAGGGGGCAATTCCTCTGACGCATCTGGCGTTCAGGCCTCAGGCGCACCCCGCCGTCGGTCCGAAGAACCAATGTCCTCCCCTCCAGCACAGCTCTCCATGCACGCCAGCCTCGTCCTCCTCGCCGTCGGTGACCCCGGCACCCGCCGCGCCATCGCGCGCCGCTGCGCGGACGCGGGGCACAGCCCGTGCGAGCTGGCCGACGCCAGCGCGCTCGACGGGCCCCTGGACGCCGCGAGGCAGACGACCGTCGTGCTCGACCCCGAACTCGCCCCCGAGGGGGAGAAGGCCGCGGCCTTCGTGGTGCGCCAGGTCGAGCGCTTCGGCCGGGTCGTGGCGCGGATCACCGGGGAGCTCGACGAGGCCGCGCTCCTGGCGCTGGGCGTCGCGGAGGTCTACCGCGACGAGACGCCGGCCGCCCTCGTGGCGCGGCGCCTCGGCCCCCCCGTGGAGCGCGCCGCCGCCAACGGCGCGCGCCCCACCGGCACGTACACCCTCCAGGAGTTCCACGAGCGCGTGGGCGTTCAGCTCCAGCGGGCCAAGGAGCGCGAGCGGCCCCTCGCCGTCTTCTGCGTCACCCTCGACGGC
>JASFWR010000122.1:0-9264 GCA_050049155.1 Planctomycetota bacterium
CGGCGCCGTCGGACTTGGGCGGACCCGGGGAAGACTCACCCGGGGCCCCAGGACGGAGCGCCCCCGTCCCCATTCGAGGCGCGGCGTGACCTGAGCGCCCCAGCCGCCGTGATTCCCTGGCGCCGCGTCCGCGCCGGTCGACCCGCAGGATCCGCCCCGCAGGGACCGCCCGTCAGGGCTCGCTCATCAGGGACAGAAGATCACGTTCACCGCGTTGGTGAAGTTGGAGTTGGCGCCGTCGCGGAACCAGAACTGGAAGTTCATGAACGTCGTGTTCTGGATGTCCATGGCCGGGGGGGTCAGGGACTGGTCGAACGCGTACACCACGCTCCCGGCGCTGTTCGTCTGGGCGACCTGATCGCTGATGCGGAAGATCGGGTTGTCCAGGCAGACGTAGCCGCTCGCCACGGGCAGCCGCCGCTGGGACCTGGAGGCGATCATGAAGCCGAAGGTCTGCGGGGGCAGGTTGCGCACGGTCACGCGCAGGTCCTCGTCCGCCAGGTGGAAGCGGCCCTCGAGGTCGAGCACGGCGTACTCGCCCACGACGTTCTGCGTGGCGCTGCAGAAGGAGTACTTCACGTGCCGGCAGTAGTTCCGCTCGACCTCCTGGCGGAACATGGCGCGGCTCTGGATGGTCACGCCGCCCAGCTCCCCGGGGCACCCGACAGCGCTGAACGCCGGCGGGCCGCCGCCGACCCCGGCGCCGAGCTCGCCCTCGCGCCCGAACAGCGCCCAGTTCGCCGTGGCGAGGCTCGGGATCACGCCGGACGCGGCGGGGACCCGGGCGGCCTCGCTGCCCTCGAGGTAGACCACCAGGTCCCCCGTCGCCTCGTACGTCACGAGCAGGTGGACGAGCTCCGAGCTCCAGTCCCCCGGCAGGTCCACGGCCAGCCATGTGACGTTGCCCGTGGCCGCGCTCCGCAGGCGCACCCGGAGGTCGTCCGCGAGGCCGGGGCCTGGGTCGTCCCCCAGGAGGCCGGCGTTGCCGATGGTGAGGGAGAGGCCCTCGGTGTGGTCGCCCACGTCGAGCAGGGAGAGCTTCTCCGACGGCTGGGCCTCCAGGCTCCGGGTCCAGAGGGCCACGCTGAAGGCGGCGCCGGCCTCGGCGGGGAGGCCGCTGCGCACGAGGCGGAGGTCGGGGCTCGCGACGTCGGCGCGGATCACCGAGGTGGTCAGGTCCCCGGGGCCGGGCCCGACGCGACCGGCGATGGTGAGGTCGGAGGTGGGGTCCTGGTCCACCACGTGCCACACGGGGAAGGGCTCCTGGGGGGAGCCCCACTGGTCGCCGTCCGCGAGGGGGCCACCCTGGTGGAGGCCCAGGTTGGCGGCCCAGGTGGCGATGAAGGTGGAGCGGGGGGCCGGCGGGCGGAAGTTAGCGGTGACGTCGGCGCTGTAGTCGTCGAGGTCGCTCTGCAGGAGGCCCACGACGCCCGGGAACTGGCCGGCGAGGTCCGTGCTCTCCGACGGATCCGAGAGCAGGTTGAAGAGCTCGCCGTTCCGGAGCTTCCACTGGCCGTAGCGGATGGCGTCCAGGACCGGGCCGGCGCCGCGGACCAGGGGGCGGGCCTGGGTGGGCGGCCCGCCGAGCAGGGTCGTGAGCAGGCTGACGCCGTCGAATTCCATGCCGGGGGGCGTCGCGATGTTGGCGACCTCGAGCAGGGTCGGCGCCAGGTCGACGTCGGCCCCGATGTCGTTGATCGTCACGCCCGCGGGGATGCGTCCGCTCCAGCGGGCGATGAACGGCACCCGGACCCCGCCCTCGAAGGTGTTGCCCTTGGCGCCCCGGAGCCCGCCGGTGGAGCCGGCCTGGTAGGCGTTCGCGCCGCCCGCCGGACCGTTGTCGGAGAGGAAGACCACCAGGGTGTCGTTCGAGAGCTGGAGGGCGTCGAGCCGGTCGAGGACCTGACCCACGCTGTGGTCGAGCTCCTCGACCGCGTCTCCGTACTCGCGCCCGTCCGCGCTCACCCCGTCGAACGCCGGGCTCGAGACCGCGGGGACGTGCGGGGTCGAGTACGCGAGGAAGGCGAGGAACGGCACGTCGTCCGCGGCCGCCTGGTCGATGAACTCGAGGGTCCGCGCCGTGTACCGGGCCGTGCTCATGCGGGCGTCCGGCTCCCACTCCCAGTCCGCGGACCGGGAGTCCACGTAGGCGTTGGGCTCGGCCAGGTGGCCCCAGGGTGAGGAGAGCACGTCGTCGAACCCCTGGCCGCCGGGCAGCTGGTCCGGGGAGTCGCCGAGGTGCCACTTGCCGAAGTAGCCGGTGCGATATCCGGCGCCGCGCATCACCTCCGCGACGGTGACCTCGCTCGAGCTCATGCCGTACTCGCTCCACTGGGAGAGGGCGCTGTAGATGCCGAGGCGCTGGGGCGTCAGCCCGGTCATGAGCGCGGCGCGGGTGGGCGAGCAGCGGGGCTGGACGTAGAAGGTGCCGACCCGGGCGCCCTCCGCGGCCATCTGGTCCAGGCGGGGGGTGGAGATGAGGGGGGCGCCGTAGCAGCTGAGGTCCCCGAAGCCGAGGTCGTCGGCGAGCAGGACCACGACGTTCGGCTGCGACCCGGAGGAGGGCTCTGCCGAGGGTCCAGCCGCGGGTCCGGCCACAGGGCCAGCCGAAGGGCCAGCCATCAGGGCAGGGGCCATGGCCCAGCCCAGCATCCATGTCGACACCGCGCGCATCCACCGAATGGTATCCCGCGGCGGAGCGAGCGGTGGGCGAGGGCGGGCGGCGCGAGGGCACCCCTCGGCCGCGGATCGAGCCCCGCAGGCAGCAGGGCCGCGCGGCCTGTCGCAGGCTCTCAGAGGGAGACCCGATTTGCCGGGAAGGCTGGCTCGATCGGTGGGCGCGCGGCGGGGGGCGCCCCAGGGGCTGTGACGAGGCCCTTGTCGCCCGGACGGCCCGTCGGAGGAGTCCCCGCCCGGTCCCGTTCGGGCGCGGGAATCTCCCCGAACGTCGTCTCCAGGTAAGGGCCGAGGACGCGGGCGTGCCGGATCGAGAGCCGCTCGCTTATCCTCGACTTCACACGCCCCATCCCGCCATGAGTCACCGCCCCAGCCGCCGCACCCTGCTCCGCGCAGGGGTCGCCACCACCTTCGGCTTCGGAGAGCTCGCGCGCGCCCTCTCGCGCGACGACGACGCGCCCCTCGCGCGCGCGGGGGCGGTGATCCAGATCTTCCTCCCCGGCGGGCTCGCCCACCAGGAGACCTTCGACCCCAAGCCGTACTCGCCGGTCGCCTACCGAGGGGACGTGAAGACCATCGGCACGTCCATGGGCGGCGTGCGCTTCGGGAGCCTCTGCAAGGAGACAGCGAAGGTGGCGGACCGGCTGACGGTCATCCGCTCCTTCACCCACGGGGAGGCGGCGCACGAGCGCGGCGTGCACAACATGATGACCGGGTTCCGGCCGAGCCCCGCGGTCGTGTACCCGAGCATGGGGAGCGTGGTCTCCCACGAGCTCGGCGGCCAGCGGGACCTGCCCGCCTACGTGTGCGTGCCGCAGCCCCCGAGCGTCTACGCGGGGCCTGGATATCTCTCGTCCTCCTACGCCCCCTTCGGCCTCGGCGGGGACCCCGCGTCCAGGGGCTTCAAGGTGCGGGACCTCGACCTGCCCGGGGGCGTGGACGCCGAGCGGTTCGCCCGTCGGCGCGCCATGCTCGACGACGTCAACGGGCACTTCGTGGACGCCGTGGAGGCGGACGAGGTCGGCGCCATGGGGGACTTCTACCAGCGGGCCTACAGCCTGCTCGAGTCGGCCACGGCCCGGGACGCGTTCCGGCTCGACAAGGAGCCGGAGAAGCTCCGGGAGCGCTACGGCAAGGGCGGCGCCGGCCAGCGGCTGCTCATGGCCCGCCGGCTGGTGGAGAGCGGGGTCCGCTACGTCACGGTCAGCCTCGGCTCCTGGGACATGCACCAGCGCATCTCCCGTGGCATGGGGCAGCAGTTCCCCGCGGTGGACCGGGCCTTCGCCGCGCTCGTGGCGGACCTGGACGAGCGCGGCCTGCTGGACAGCACCCTCGTCCTGCTCACCACCGAGTTCGGGCGGACCCCGAAGCTCAACCCCACGGGCGGCCGGGACCACTGGCCCCGGGTGTTCTCCGTGGTCATGGCCGGCGGCGGGGTGAAGCGCGGGTACGTCCACGGCCGCTCCGACGCCACGGCCTCCGAGGTGGAGGAGAAGGCGGTGGGGCCGGAGGACCTGGCGCGGACGATCTACACGCTGATCGGCGTGGACCCGGACCGCACGCTGCTGGCCGGCGGCAACCGGCCCCTGCAGCTGGTCAAGGGGGGCCGCGTCATCCGGGAGGTCCTCGCGTGACCCGCGCCCTGACCGCCCTGCTCCTCGCGTTGGGGTTGCTCCCCGGCGTCGCCGCCGCGCAGTTCCCGACCCTCGAGTCGGTCCTGCCCCGCGGCGGTCAGCGGGGCACGGAGGTCGCTCTCGACCTGCGGGGGAAGAGCCTCGCGGGCGCCCTGGACCTGATGTTCAGCGACCCGGCGCTGGAGCTGGTGGAGCTGCAGCAGGAGTCGGGCGGGCACGTGCGCGCCCGCGTCCGCATCGACGGCGCCGCGGCGCCGGGGCCCAGGTGGCTGCGGGTGCGCTCCTCCACGGGGCTCTCCAACCTGCTGAACTTCTCGGTGGGCGCTTTCCCGCACGCCGACGAGGTGGAGCCCAACGGGACGCCCGAGGCCGCCCAGGCGCTCGGCCTGGACGCGGCGGGCCTCGATGCCGGCGGGGCGGTCACGCTCCGCGGCGTCGCGGACTCCGAGGACATGGACGTCTACCGCTTCGAGGGGCGCGCGGGTCAGCGCGTCTCCGTGGAGGTGGAGGCCATGCGCATCGGCACGCGCCTGGACTCGGCGGTGTCCCTCGTGGACGAGCGTGGCTTCGTCCTGCGCTCCTGCGACGACGTGGCCTTCGCCCGCCAGGACCCCGCCTTCACCGTGGAGCTCCCTGCCGACGGCGCCTATTTCGTGCGCGTCCGGCAGGCGGCCTACCGGGGCAGCCGGGACAGCCACTACCTCCTGCACGTGGGCGCCTTCCCGAGGCCCCTGACCATGCTGCCCCTGGGCGGCCCGGCCGGGCAGCCGCTGGAGGTCCAGCTCCTGGGGGACGCCGGGGAGCTCGGCGCGACCACCGTGGAGGTCCCGGACCGCAGCGTGCACGGCGGCTGGGTGCCGGCGGGGGCCGGCGCGGTGACCATCGAGACCGAGGAGGGCGTCTCGCCGACCCCCTGCTGGCTCCGGGTCTCTGCGCTCCCGAACCACCTGGAGGCCGAGGGCGAGGGGCCCTCCGAGCTGACCGTCCCCGGCGCCATGAACGGGCGCCTCGAGGTCCCTGGGGACCGGGACCGGTTCGCCTTCGAGGTGGTCGAGGGGAAGAGCTACTTCGTGGACGTGTGGGCGCGGCGACTCCGCTCGCCCCTGGACAGCGTCATCCACCTGCGGCGGGATCCGGCGGGCGCGCCGGTCAAGTCCAACGACGACGCCGAGGGTCGCCCGGACAGCTTCATGACCTTCACGGCCAAGGGCTCCGGCCGCGTGGAGCTCGAGATCCTCGACCAGCTCCGCAGGGGCGGCCCCGAGTTCACCTACCGGGTGGAGGTGACCCACGGGGAGCCGAGCCTCGCCGTCACGAGCCTGCGCAACGTCAAGACCGCGGTGGTGCCGCGGGGCGGGCGCACGGTGGCGCTCGTGCGCGTGGAGCGGGAGCGCGCCCCGGGCGACCTCTCCATGGAGCTCGAGGGCCTGCCCGAGGGGGTCACCGCCACGGAGATCGACCTCCCCCCGTCCATGGGCCTGCGCCCGGTCCTCCTCGAGGCCGCCGCGGACGCGCCCCTGGCCCACGCCGAGGTGGGGGTGCGCATCGTCGGCGACGGCTTCGAGGGGGCCTTCGGCGACGAGCGGCGGCTCGTGGAGGGGGCCAACCAGACCCTCTTCTGGGCCCAGTCGGTGGCCGGGCTCTCCGTGGCCGTGGCCGAGGCGCCGCCGGCGGAGCTGACCCTCGAGGTCCCCGCGGTCCCCATGCCTCGCCGCGGCGCCCTCGACGTGAGCGTGCGCGTGGCGCGAGCCGAGGGCGTGGAGGGACCCGTGGTGGTGGCGCTGCCCTTTCTGCCGCCGGGGGTCACCTCCACGCGGCAGGTGACCATCGCCGCGGACGCGGACACCGCGACGCTCACGCTGAACACGGCCGACGACGCGCGGCTGGGGTCCTGGACTCTCGTGGCCCAGGGGGAGGTCGCGGTGCCGGGGAGCCGGGTACGGGTGGTCTCCGCGCCGGCGACGCTCACGGTCACGCCCCCCTTCCTCCGCGGCAAGGCCCAGGCGCTGTCGCTCACCCGCGCTGAGGCGGGCCAGCTGCTGGTGGAGGCCACGCGAACCGAGGGCTGCCCCGAGGGCGGTCGGCTCGAGGCCGTGGGCCTGCCCCGGGGGGTGTCGGCCACGCCCGTGCCCATCGGCGCCGTGCCCGTGGGCGAGGGCGCCGGGGACCTGCTCGTGCCCATCACGTCCAGCGATGACACGCCCACGGGGAAGCACTCGGGGCTCGTGGTCCGCGCGGTGTTCGACCTGCCCGGCGGGCGGGTGGTGCAGTCCGTGGCCGGGGCCGAGCTCCGGGTGAAGAAGGCGCCGCCCCCCGAGAAGGTGGTGGCCAAGCCCGTGCCCGCCTCGGCGCCGACGCCCAAGCCCGCCGAGCGGCCGCCCACGCGCCTCCAGAAGCTGCGGGCGGAGCACGCCCGTAAGGTCGGGGCCGAGGGGGAGGGAGAGCGATGAGCGTCGGGTGGAGCAGCCTCCTGATCGCGCTGGCCCTGGGGGCCGGCGCGGGTGATCCGGGCGGGGAGCCCACGGCCCGTCCCGCAGAGGCCGCCCCGGAGCGCGCGGGCGCGCCGGTGGTCTCGGTGTACCCGTCGGCGGTGACCCTCGACTCCGGCCGCGACCGGCAGCGCCTCCTCGTGGTGGCGCGGTCGGCGGACGGGCTCAGCGGCGACCGGACCGAGGCCGCGGCCTTCGAGGTGGCGGACCCGAGGGTCGCACGCGTGGAGGACGGGCGCGTGGTGCCCGTCGGGGCCGGCACCACGAGCCTATGGGTCTACGCCCTCGGGCAGGTGCAGGAGGTGCCCGTCACCGTGGCGGACCCCGCGCAGGAGCCGCCCATGAGCTTCGGGCTCGACGTGGTCCCCGTGCTCACGGCCCGCGGCTGCAACAGCGGCGCCTGCCACGGGTCGGCCCGGGGCCAGGACGGCTTCCACCTGTCCCTGTTCGGCTACGACCCGGAGGGGGACCGGTACCGGCTCGTGGACGAGCTGCCCGGGCGCCGGATCAACCGCGCGCTGCCCGCCCGCAGCCTGCTCCTGGAGAAGGCCACCGGCGCGGTGCCTCACACCGGCGGCGCGCTGATGGCGCCCACCGACCTGGACCACCGGACCCTGCTGGCCTGGATCGAGGAGGGCGCGCGCCCGGACCCGGGGGAGCTCCCCGAGCTCACCGGGATCGAGCTCTTCCCTCCCGAGGTGCAGCTGGAGGGGCCCGACCAGGAGGTGGGGCTCGTGGTCCGGGCGCTGTACTCGGACGGCACGGACCGGGACGTCACGGACCTCGCCGTGTTCCGCACCAGCAACGAGGTGACCGCGGCGGCGGGCGACGGGGGGCGCATGTCGAGCGGCACGCCCGGGGAGGCGTTCGTCACCGCCAGCTACGGCCCCCACACCGTGGGGGTGCCGGTCATCGTCCTCCCGGACGACGGGGGGGAGGCCTACGCCGACCCGGCCGCCGGTGAGCTCCCCGGGAACTGGATCGACGGGCTCCTGGAGTCCAAGCACCGCCGCCTGCGGGTCTCGCCCTCGGCGGGGTGCTCCGACGAGGAGTTTCTGCGCCGGGTGACCCTGGACACCATCGGGCTCCTGCCGACCCCCGAGGAGCGGGCCGAGTTCCTCGCCGACGCGAGGCCGGCGCCCGAGCGGCGGGCGGCGCTGGTGGACCGCCTGCTGGAGCGCCGGGAGTTCTCCGACCTGTGGGTCATGAAGTGGGCCGAACTCCTCGGGATCCGCTCGGACAACCAGAGCGTCAGTGAGAAGTCCGCGCTGCTCTACTTCGAGTGGGTCCGGGACCGCATCGCGGCCAACGTCCCGGTGGACGAGATGGTGCGCGACCTGCTGACCGCCAGCGGCGGGACCTTCGCGGCGCCGGAGTCGAACTTCTACCAGGTGGAGCGGGACACCCTGGTGCTCACGGAGAACGTGGCCCAGGCCTTCCTCGGGATCCGCCTCCAGTGCGCCCAGTGCCACAACCATCCCTTCGACCGGTGGACCCAGGACGACTACTACGGCTTCGCGGCGTTCTTCGCCCAGGTCGGCCGCAAGCGCGCGGAGGACCCGCGGGAGTACGTGGTCTACGACCGGCGCGGCGGCGACGTGCGGCACCCGGTGACCAAGAAGACCGTGCGCCCGCGCTTCCTCGGGGGCGAGGCCCCGGACCTCGCCGGGCGAGACCGCCGGGAGGTGCTGGCCCAGTGGCTGACCTCGCCGGAGAACCCCTGGTTCTCGCGCTCCCTGGCCAACCGCGTGTGGGCCCACTTCATGGGGCGGGGCGTGGTGGAGCCCGTGGACGACTTCCGCGTCAGCAACCCGCCCACCGAGGCCGCGCTGCTGGACGGGCTCGCCGCGCGCCTGGTGGACTCGGGGTACGACCTGAAGCAGCTGGTGCGCGAGATCACGGCATCGCGCGCGTACCAGCGCTCCACCAGCGCGGCGCCGTCGAACGCCCACGACGTGCGGAACTTCACCCGGCAGCAGGTGCGCCGGCTGCGCGCCGAGACGCTCCTCGACGTGGTCTGCCAGGTGACCGGCTCCCCGGTGAAGCTGCGGGGTCTCCCCCTGGGCTCGCGCGCCGTGGAGATCGCGGACGGCACCACCAGCAACTACTTCCTCCAGACCTTCGGCCGGGCGCCCCGCGAGTCCGTGTGCGCCTGCGAGGTCTCCTTCGAGCCGTCCCTCTCCCAGGCGCTCCACCTCCTCAACGGCTCCACCGTCTCCGACCAGATCCGGAGCGGGGCGCTGGTGGAGCGGTGGCTCGGGGAGGGGCGCACGCCGGCGGAGGTGATCGGCGGCCTGTACCTGCGCTGCCTGGGCCGTGAGCCCACCCCGGACGAGCTTGAGGCCTTGCGCAGCAAGGTCGAGGCCGCGCCGGAGGCCCGGGCCGCCCTCGAGGATGTGTTCTGGGCGCTCCTCAACTCCCGAGAGTTCCTGTTCCAGCACTGACCATGCTCACCCCGCTGCTCC
>JASFWR010000123.1:0-9229 GCA_050049155.1 Planctomycetota bacterium
CGACGCAGAGTCGGCCGACGCAGGGTCGACCGCGGCCGAGTCGACCCCGGAAGAGGCCCCCGAGGAGGAGGGCCCCGTCGAGGCCCCGGCCGAGGGTGAGACCGCGAGCATCGAGGTGAAGGAGGACGAGGATCGTCCGCCGACCGTCGGCCACGACGCGAGCCTCGACGGCGCCGCCGAGGACGGTGCGCCGAAGGAGGACGCCCCCGAGGGAGGTGCCGCCGCGGAGGACATCGCCGCGGAGGGCGCCGCCGGCGAGCCCTCGGCCAGTGACGACGCCGCCGCGGACGGGTCCGCCGACGCGGCGGCCGGGTCCGAGCCCGCCGAGGAGTCCGCTCCCGCCGAGCCGACGGCCGAGGCGGCTGCCGAGGCGCCCGCCGCGAGCGACCCGCAGCCGGAGCCCGACGCCGCGGTGCAGGATGCTCCCGAGGCGCCCGCGCCGACCCCGCAGCCCGCGCCCACCCCGCAGCCTGAGGCGCTGGTGATCACCGCCGAGCTCTCGAAGCTCTGCGAGCCGTTCGTCGACCCGGACAAGGGCGTCCACACGGAGACCGAGGCGCTCGCGGGCGCGGTCCGGATCCTCTCCGACCGCCTCGGCCGAGACTCCCGCCTGCGGGACACCGTCCGCCGCATCATGCGCAAGAAGGGCGTCCTCCGCGCTCGCTCCCTCGTGGACGAGAAGAAGGCGGGCCGCCACAAGAACCTCCTGAAGTTGAAGACCCCGCTGCGCCAGCTGCAGGGGCACCGGCTGACGGCCATCCGCCAGGCGCAGAGCGAGCGCGTGATCTCCACCTCGATCGAGCTGGACCCGTCTGAGGTCGTGGGTCGCGTGCGGGCCGTCCTCGGCAAGCACACCCGCCCCGAGTTCGAGCCGCTGCTGGACGACATCGCGCGCAAGGCGCTCGCCCAGCGGATCCTCCCGGTGATCGAGGAGGACATCCGCCTCGAGCTGAAGGAGCGGAGCGACGCCGAGGCCCTTCGCTTCCTCGGCGCCCACCTGCGGCAGATCCTGCTCACGCCCTTCTTCGGGCGCGTGCCGGTCGCCGGCCTCGACGTCAGCGCCAAGGGCGACCTGACCCTCGCCTTCCTCGACCCCCAGGGCGCCCTCCTCGCGGAGGTCAAGGTCGAGGTGGGGGAGAAGGACGCCGCCGCCCTCGGCGCGGAGCTCTCCGCCGCCATCGACGAGCACGGCGCCACGGCGGTCGCCGTGGGGAGCGGCAAGGCCTCCAGGGCCGCGGGGCACCGCGTCCGGGAGGCGCTCGGTGCCGCAGGGTCGTCCACCCCCGTGATGGTGGTGAACGACGCGGGCGCCTCGAGCTACGCCAACGGCGCCCGCGCCCGCGCGGAGCTCGCCGAGCAGAGCATCGGCCTGCGGCTCGCCATCTCCATGGGGCGCCGGCTCCAGGACCCGATGGCCGAGTTCCTGAAGGTGGAGCCCAAGCAGCTGAGCCTCGGCGCGGAGCAGCGCCTCGTCAGCAAGGCCAACCTGCGGCGCGTGCTCCAGGACGCGGTCGAGTCCGCGGTCGCCTTCGTCGGCTGCGACTTCGACACCGCCCCGCGCTCGATCATCGAGCACCTGCCCGGGCTCGACGAGGAGTCCGCGCGCCGGCTCGCCGACCGGCGGGACGCCGGCGACATCGAGTCCCGCGAGGCCATCCGCGCCGAGGGGATCCTCGACGAGGCGCAGTGGACCAGCGTGGCGGCCTTCCTCCGCATGCGCCGATCCTCGGAGCCCCTCGACCGGACGTCCCTGCACCCCGAGCAGTACCAGCTCGCCCGTCAGCTCCTGGAGAGCACCGGCGGGACCGTCGCCGAGTCCCTAGGCCGGCCGGGCGCGACCAAGGGCCTCCGGAGGCAGCAGTTCGAGGTGGACGAGTTCACCTGGCGCGACCTGATGCGCGAGCTCAGCTTCCCCGGGCGAGACCCCCGGGGCCGCAACCACGTCCCCGAGTACATCTCGGAGACCACGGACCCCATCCGGCTCCAGCCCGGCCGCGTGCTCACCGGCGTGGTCACCAACGTGGCCAGCTTCGGCGCCTTCGTGGACGTGGGCCGGAAGCAGGACGCGATGATCCACATCTCCCAGCTCGCCTCCCGCTACGTGCGCGACGCGCGCGAGCTGCTCTCCATCGGCGCGACCATCCGGACCAAGATCGTCGAGGGGAACTCCTCCCGGCTGGCCCTCTCCCTCAAGGACGTCCCCAGCGAGGAGCGTCCGGAGCGCGGGGCCCGGCGACGGGGCGGCGGCCGGCGCCGCGGCGGGCGTGGCTCGGATCAGCCCAAGGGGCCGGCGGGCCGCATCTGGCGCCGCGACGGCGCCGCCGGGGCGGCCACGTCATCGCGCCGTGGGACCCGCCGGGGCGGGCCGCGCCGCGGCGGGCGGGACGACCGCAAGTTCGATCGCGGCGAGCGCGTGGACCTGCGCAAGATCAACGCGGAGAGCCAGCAGCTGAGCAGCAACCCCTTCGCCCAGTTCTTCAAGAAGGACGACGGAGGCGGGGCCGGCGCCCGCCCCGAGGGGCAGCCGCCGAAGGGCTCCAAGAAGGGACCGAAGGCCGGCCCGGCGAGGGGGGCCGACCAGAAGCCCGACCCGAACCTCGACGCGGGGGCGAACCCGCCCGCCGCCGAGACGCCTGGCGAGGAGTGAGCGTGCGGTGACCGCCCCCGCGAGGGGGCGGTGCCAGTTCAGCTGGCCTCGCCCTGCCCCATCTCGGGGAAGAGGGGGGGCACCGGGTCCCCCTCGGGCTCGGCGCCGTCGTCCTCCATCCGGTCGATGAGGCGCAGCCCGTCGTCCTGCTTGAGCTCCTCGAGGGCGTCGCCCCCGGCCGCCAGCTCCTCCGCCGTGTCCAGGAGGTCCTGGGGGAGGGAGCGCAGGTCGGCCATGAAGGAGGCCATGGCCTGCTTCGGGTCGTCGCCGTAGATCGGAGTCGAAGCGTCACTGTCGCCCGTGGTCTCCTTGGCGACGGGGCTCGCGGCCTCAGTCGAGGCAGTCCCCTGGAGGGTCAGCGCGCGCACGCTCTGCTCGTGGGCGGCGCGGGTCGCGGCGGCGGCGGTCTCGACCGCCGCCTCCAGCCCCTGCTGCATCTGGGTCATCCGTCGGTCGACCTGCGCGCCCAGCTGGTCCAGGCTCGCCGCGAGGCGGAAGATCCGATCGTTGCCGGCCTCGTCCGCCGTCGCGCTCGCGGAGCGCGCGGCCTCGAAGCCCGTGTTCAGCTCCTGGCGCAGGGCCCCGATCTCGTTGCGCGCGGCCTCGAGGGCCTCGCCGGTCTCACGCACCCGCTCCTCCAGGCCGCGGAACTCGCGCTCCTGGATCGCCGGAGCGGCGGAGGTCGCGGCGGCGCCCGAGCGGCTCGGGCGCATGGCGAAGGCGACCGCGAGGGTGAGCAGCCCGAACATGGCGAGCGGGCCCTTGTCGAGGCCGGCGCGGTCGAGGACATCGAGCACGGGCTCGGCGGCAGCGGGCAGCTCCGGCATCAATGCCGTGGTGCCCGCGGTGGCGATGAGCAGGACCCCGAACGTCCCGAAGAGCCACGGGAGCGTTCGGCTGAAGACGCCCGGTCGGCTGGGCTTGCCGTAGGGCACGGAGGAGCCGGTACGGGGCGAGATGGTGGTGAACTGCTGGCTGCGCATGGGGTGATCCTCGGTCCGTGGTCGATCGACGCGGGACAGCGCGAAGATCCTCACGGAGGTCGGCCGGGACTCCTGTGGAGCTTTACACCTTCCTCGGCTCCCTCCGGTCCGCTCCCAGGGCCGCCTCGGCGGGGTGGGCTCGACCGACGGCCCTCTCGCGACCGATAGAGGTCCTGAGCGCGTAAGATCCCCCCTCAGCGCCCCCCCAGGCCCCGTCCCAGGGGGGCCCCGCGCCTGCCCTCCTCCGCCGCATGGCTCTCATTCAAGGACTCTCCGTCTCCCCCGGCCTCGGGCTCGGTCCCGTCCACGTGGTCCGGGCCCGCCTCGACGCGGCGCCCACCTGGACCCTGCGGTCGGAGGAGGTCGAGGCCGAGGTGCGGCGCCTCGACCGCGCGATCACGCGGGTGATCGACGTGCTCGGCGTCCGCCAGTCCGAGGTCGCCAAGGCCGTCGGTGAGCAGGACGCGGGCATCCTCGGGGTCCACCAGATGATCCTCCAGGACCCCGGCGCCCGGGAGCAGGTGGACCGGACGATCCGGGAGGAGCGGATCAACGCCGAGGCCGCGGTCGACCGCCTGATCGAGCGGCTGAAGGAGTCCATGGGGCGCCTCGAGGGCGACTCCGTGCGGGGCTACGCGGCGGACATCAGCGAGCCCTGGCACGCGGTGATCTCGGCGCTGATGCGGTCCGATCAGGAGACCATCGCGCAGGGCGACGAGCGCGTGGTGATCGCCGCGGCGGAGCTCACCCCCGAGGCCGTGACCTTCCTGCCGCGCCACCGGGTCATCGCCGTGGTGACCGAGGCCGGCGGGCGCTTCTCCCACGGCGCCGTGCTCGCGCGCTCCTTCGGCATCCCCTGCGTCGTGGGGATCCCGAACCTGCTGGCGCGCCTCGAGCAGAACATGCCGGTGCTGGTGGACGGGGACAACGGCGCGGTGATGCTGTCGCCGGACGAGGCCTCCGAGCAGGAGTTCCAGCTGCGGCTGGCGCAGCGCTCGGTCCGGGAGGCGGCGCTCGCGCTGCACGCCACGGAGCGCGCGGTGACGCTCGACGGCGAGGAGGTGTCGGTCCTCGTCAACCTCGAGTCGGTCCGCGACCTCGAGATGTTCGAGCACGCCCGCTGCGACGGGATCGGCCTGCTGCGCACCGAGTTCCTCTACATGGAGCGCACGGTCTTCCCCTCCGAGGAGGAGCAGTACCGCCTGTACCGGCGCATGGTCGACGCCATGGGGGAGCGGTTCGTCGTCATCCGAACCCTGGACATCGGGGGCGACAAGCAGCTCCCGTACTTCAAGACGCCGCGGGAGAACAACCCCGCCCTCGGCTGGCGGGGGACGCGGATCACCCTCGAGTGGCAGGACCTCCTGCGGGTCCAGCTCCGGGCCATCATGCGGGCGAGCCTGCACGGCGAGGTCCGGGTGCTGCTGCCCATGATCACCTCGCTGGAGGAGATCCGGGCGGTGCGCGCCATCTTCGACGAGACCCGGGAGCAGCTCGCGGCGCAGGGCTACGATGTCGCAACGGACATCCCCGTGGGCGTGATGATCGAGATCCCGTCCATGCTCTGGGTCCTAGAGGAGGTCCTCGACCTGGTGGACTTCGTCAGCGTGGGCACCAACGACCTGGTCCAGTACCTCCTGGCCGTCGACCGGGACAACGTGTTCGTCTCCAGCCTCTACGAGCCCTACCACCCGGCGGTGATCCGGGCCCTCGGGGCCATCGGGGACGCCGTGCGCCGCTCGGGAAAGAGCGCCTGCGTGTGCGGGGAGATGGCCGGGGACGAGGCGGTGGCCATGATGCTGGCCGGGATGGGCTTCGACTCCCTCAGCGTCGCCCCCAACTTCCTGTCAGCACTGAAGTTCGCGGTGCGCCACACCACCATGGCCGACGCCCGGTCCCTGGCGGGGTCCGTGCGCGCGGCGTCCACGATCGAGGAGGTCCGGGGGCTCCTGGACGGCACCCGGGAGCGGTTCCGTCGGGAGATGCTGGAGGCGGTCGCCGGTTCCGAGCCCGGGGAGGGGGAACGGGGGCTTGAAGACCCCGTGTCTACTCCTGATACAATAGGGCGGCGCAACGACCCCTCTGATCGACCGTGACATCAGGCCAAGCCAGCTCCCCGGACGAAGAGCCGCAGGCCCGCCCCTGGGCGGACGCCGAACTCGACGCACTGCGCGCCGCCTACGGGCAGAAGGAGGAGTCCTTCCTCTCCCGCGAGCTCGGCCGCTCCGTGGAGGACATCCGGGAGAAGGCCAGGGAGGTGCTCGTCGGAGAGCCCAAAGAAGGCCCGTGGTCCGAGGCGGATCTGGAGACCTTGCGGCGCTACCTCGGCGGGGTGGAGACCTCGCTCCTCGCGAGCATCCTCGGTCGGTCCGAGGAGGACCTCGAGCGCAAGCTGGTCGAGCTCGCCACGTCCCTGGCGGACGCCCCGCTCTCCGGCCAGGAACTCATCCGCTTCAAGCGGCAGTTCGGCACGCGCTCGGACGAGGACCTCTCGATCATCTTCGGCCGGACCCTCGACCGGGTCCGCGCCGAGGCCGCGCGTCTCTGCCTGTCCAAGGACAAGGCGTACATGCGCCGGCGCACCCAGGGCTCGGAGCGGACCCGCATGCCCCGCTGGACGGAGCCGGAGCTCCAGCTCCTCCGCCAGCTCTACCCGGGCGTCAGCAACCTGGAGATCGCGCAGCAGCTCGGTCGCTCGGTGAAGAGCGTGGTCTCGAAGGCCCACAACCTCGGCCTGAAGAAGGACAAGGCGCGGCTCGAGGAGATGGGGCGGCAGAACGTCCGCCTCCGCTACGACCGCGGCTCCGCCTCCGAGTGAGCGCTCGGGGCCTCTGAGTGAGCGCCCGGGCGGGGGGGACCCCGCCGCCGGGAGCGTGTCCCCTCAGCTCCGCGGTCGCCTGCGCGCCGCCAGGTACTGCTGGGGCCAGTGCTGCCCCGGCTCCCCCGCCTCGTTCGCCGCGCGCAGGGTCAGGTGCGGGTCCTCCAGGTGCGGCCGCGCCATGGCGCAGAGGTCGGCGCGCCCGGCGGTGAGGATCGTGTTGACGTGGTCGATGCCCTGGATGGCGCCGACCGCGAGCACGGGCACCTCCGCCTCGTACCGGATCCGCTCCGCGAACGGGACCTGGTACATGCGCCCGTAGACGGGCCTCGACGTGGGCACGTTGCCCGCGCTCGAGACGTCGACCACGTCGACCCCGCGCTCCCGGGCCATGCGCGCGAGGCGCACCGAGTCCTCGACCGTCTGCCCTCCCTCGGGGAGCCAGTCCGTGGCGGACACCCGGAGGAGGAGCGGCATGCCGTCCGGCATGACGGCGCGCACCGCGTCGATGACCTCGAGGGGGAAGCGGGCCCGGTCCTCGAGGCGCGCGCCGCCGTACCCGTCCTCGCGATCGTTCACGGCGGGGGAGAGGAAGCTCGAGAGCAGGTAGCCGTGCGCGGCGTGGAGCTCGATGAGGTCGAAGCCAGCCCGCACGCTGCGCTCGGCCGCGGCCGAGAACTCCGCGAGCACGGCGTCCATGGCCGCCCGGTCCATGGCGCGGGGCGCGGGGGCGCCGGGGCGGAAGGGGGCGCCGGTCGGGCCGATGGTCTCCCAGGCCGTCCCGTCGGTGAGCGGCGCGTCGCCCTCCCAGGGGAGGGAGTACGAGGCCTTCCGGCCGGCGTGGCCGAGCTGGATCCCGACGCGGGCCGCGGAGTGTTCGTGGGCGAAGGCGACGATCTCACGCCAGCGGGCCTCGTGCTCGTCCGTGTACATGCCGGTGCACCCGTGGGTGATCCGGCCCTGCGCCGACACGTTGGTGGCCTCGGTGAGCAGCAGGCCGGCCCCGCCGATGGCCCGGGCGCCGTAGTGCACGTCGTGCCACCGGCCCGGGGTCCCCTCCGCGGCGCTGTACTGGCACATGGGGGAGACCACGACGCGGTTGGGGAGCTGCAGGTCGCGGACCTGGAAGGGCACGAAGGCCGGGAGCGTCACCCGGTCGGGGTCGGCCCCCTCCTGCTCGATGAAGCGCCGCCGCGCGCTCTCCACCAGCTCGGGGTCACGGAGCGCGAGGTTGTCGTAGGTGATGCGCTTGGAGCGCGTCATCAGGTTGAAGGTGAAGAGGACCGGGTCCTGCTCCATGTAGCGGCCGGAGTGCTCGAACCACTCGAGGCTCGTCTGCGCGGCCTTCTGGGTCTTGATGACCTCCACGCTCCGGCGCTCCTGGTAGCTGGCGAGGGCGGCCGCCACGTCCGCGTCGTCCGGGCCCGTCCGCGCCGCCTCCAGGGCGTCGACGAGGGCGATGGAGTCCTCCATGGCCAGCTTGGTGCCCGAGCCGATGGAGAAGTGGGCCGTGTGGGCGGAGTCGCCCACCAGCACGGTCTTGCCGTCCACCCAGGTCGCGCAGGCGACCGTCGGGAACACCCGCCAGATGGAGCGGTTGGTGAGCAGCTGGTGCCCCTCGAGGTGGTCGGCGAAGAGGTCCGCCACGTAGCGGACGGTGGTCTCCTCGTCCGCGTCCTCGAGCCCGGCGCGGCGCCAGGTGTCCTCGTCGCACTCCACGATCCAGGTCGAGCGCGGCTCGTCGCCCCGCTCGAAGGGGTAGGCGTGGATGTTCCAGACGCCGTGCTCGTTCTCCCTGAAGATGAACGTGAAGGCGCCCAGGGGCTTGTCGGTCCCCAGCCAGCAGAAGCGGCACTTGCGCCAGTCGATGCACGGGCCGAAGCGGTCCCCGGCGCCCTCCCGGACCGCGCTGTTCAGGCCGTCGCTCGCCACCACGAGGTCCGCCGAGCGCTCGAGCTCCTCGCGGTCCACCTCCACCTCGTAGTGCGTCGTCACACCGAGGGAGCGGGCCCGCCGGTCGAGGATCGCGAGCAGCTCCTTGCGCGCGAGCCCGCAGAAGCCGTGGCCGGTGGAGCGGACCATCTCGTCGCCGATGAAGGTCTCGATGTCCGTCCAGTAGGCGAAGGACCGGCGGATCTCCTGGAAGCTCTCGGGGTCCGCGGCCTCCACGTTCCCGAGGGTCTCGTCGCTGAAGACCACGCCCCACCCGAAGGTGTCCCCGTGCGCGTTGCGCTCGTACACGTCGATCTCGGCGCCGGGGAACGCCTTCCGGGCGAGGATGGCCGTGAACAGCCCGCCGGGACCTCCGCCGATGACCGCGATCTTCATGGGCGGAGCATAGACCGAGGCGGCGGCGGACCCCGCCCGGGAGCCGCTCCCTTTTTGGGGGCTGCGGCAGCCCGGCCCTCAGTCGGCGTGGCCGTCCCGTGACAGCTGCAGGGAGAGCCAGCGCAGGCCGCCGGGCGCCCCTCGTACTCGCTCGAGGACGCCGGAGCCGACGGCGCCCGAGGCGCCGAACCGGAAGCGGATGGAGAGGTGGCGGGGCCCGAGCCAGCGGGCGACGACCTCCGAGGCGGCCCCGCCCTCGGCGGCCGCCGCGAGCAGCGACCGGGCGGGCCCCGGCCCGACCACGTCCCCTCCGGCCGAGATCAGCTCGAAGTCGTCGGCCACGAGCTCCGCCAGCGTGGCGCCCCCGTCGGCGTGCGCACCGCCGCCGCCGGAGTCCGGAGCCGAGGCCGCGGTGAGGAGCTCGATGGCCCGCGCCGCCTCCGCTCGCGCCCG
>JASFWR010000124.1:0-9222 GCA_050049155.1 Planctomycetota bacterium
GGACCTCGAGGAGGACCGCAACTGGGAGGGGCTGGTCGACACCTGCTGCACCCTGGTGGAGCGGAACCCGGTCCCCTGGGAGCCGCTGGAGTCGCTGGACCGCGCGGTCATCGCCGCGGGCTGCCGCGACCGCTCGCTGGTGGCTGTCTTCGGCGCCCTGATGGACGCCTACGCGCAGGCGAACGGGCGCAGCCGCTGGGCCTGCAAGAGCATGGGGGTGGTGAACTTCCTGGACGAGCTCGAGCGCTACTTCGAGGCGCCGCGGTACGTCTACCTCTACCGGGACCCGCGGGACGTCACCCTCTCCTTCACCAAGGCGGTCGTGGGGGAGAAGCACCCCTACCTCATCGCGAGCCGCTGGGCCGAGCGCCAGCGCGCCTGCCTGGCCGCGGGGGATCGCCTCGGCCCCGAGCGCTTCCACGGGCTCTCGTACGAGGCCCTCACCTCGGACCCGCGCGGGACCCTGACCGGGCTCTGCCGCTTCCTCGGGATCGAGTTCCGGGAGGAGATGCTCGAGGGGCACGCCTCGAGCGCGGCCGCGTCGGCGGCGGGGAGGAGCCAGCTCTGGGAGAACCTCGACCGGCCCGTCATCAAGAGCAACACGCGCAAGTACCTCAGCGGTCTCGAGGAGGCGGAGATCCGGATGGTCGAGGTGACCTGCGCCGACGTCATGGAGCGGCTCGGCTACGAGCGCGAGTTCGAGGACCCCGCGGCGGGCCTCGACCTCTCGCCGGCGGCCCTGGAGGCTTACGCCGCGGAGAACGAGCGGCTCAAGGGGCTGAAGCGGGAGGAGATGGACCCCGAGGACCGGGCGCGCCGCAGGCTCCAGCTCTCCACCCTGGAGGAGCTGGCGGAGAGCGCCCCCTGAGGCTGGAGGGCCCCGCGCGCAGCGGCGTGGGAGGTGGCGCCGGCCGAGGCGCCCGCCAAGGCAGCGGGGCCGCGCAGGGAGTGACTCCCCGCGCGGCCCCGCCCCGTGCTCGGGCGAGCTCAGTTGTCGAAGAGGACCTGGATCGCGTCGGAGAAGTTGAAGCCCGACGCCCCGGCCGCGACGTCCCGGTACCAGTGCTGGATCTGGATCACGGAGCCAGGCGCGATCTGGCCCGCGGCGGCCAGCGCGGCCGTGTCGATGGACATCGACGCCGTACCGGCGGCCGAGGCCTGGGTCACCCCGATCCGGTTGAGGGCGGGGTAGCCGATGCAGAGGGTCCCGTCGCCCAGCGGGTACGCCGCAGGCGTGAAGCCGTAGAAGAAGATCCCCGTGGTCCCGGCCGGCAGGTCCCCGCAGGTCACCGTGAGGTCGTTGGCGGAGACGCTCGTCGTCCCGGCGTGGCCGAGGCTGGCCCCCGTCGTGGTGGCGGAGTTCGCCGCGCCCTCGCAGTAGGAGAGGACGCCCGGCGTGACCTTGTTGAACGTGCCCTGGAGGATGCTCCCCGTGTAGATGGAGCCGGCCTCGTCGAACATGACGCTGGTGGGGAACTGGAGCCCGGTGGCCATGGGGATGAGCCCGGCGGGCGTGACCTTCGAGACCATCCCGCCGTCGGGGTTCCACCCCGCGGGGAGGGCGAAGGACGCGAACTGCGCCACGGCGATGTCGCCGTCGGTGGGGTCCACGGCCACGTCGGTGATGACGGACAGCCCGCTGTACTCGACCGAGAGGTTCCCCTGGGGGTCGATGCGGTAGAGGGTCGCAACGCCGGCGGTGAAGGGGAAGCCCGTGAGCGTGGAGATCAGCAGGTCGTCCCCGTCGCGCTCGAGCGCGGTGGGGACCGAGTCGGACGTGGGCGGGCCGACCCCGGAGTTGTTCGGGACGTCGGGGAGCGTGACGAGGACGTCGAAGGTGGACGTGGACTGGTCGTAGGTGAGGATCGAGTTGAGCCCGGCGTCGAGGATGTAGAGGAGGCCGCCGTCCCCGACCTCGAGGTCGAAGAGGTTGGACTCGCTGGAGATCGTCGAGGCGAAGGGCAGCACGTCGATGACCGTCGCGTCCGCGGTGGTCATGGGCGGGGTGTTCAGGGACCAGCCGATGGCCTGCGTGTCGAAGCGCAGGACCGTGGAACGGAGGGGCTGGGGGCCGATGTTGCTCATCGCCACGTAGAGGACCCCCTGGTCGTCGAACTTGGCCTGGGCCGCGCCGAGGGGGAAGCCTTCCGCGATGACGGACGGGAGCGGCGACACCACCGTGTGGCTCTGGCCGGTGTCCACGTTGAAGGCGCGGATCGCGCCGTCGTCGTTGCCGGAGCCGGCCTCGGTGATGAGGATCCAGCCGGGGCCGAAGACGGAGGCGTCGAGGCGGTCGACGTGCATGGGGCCGGCGAGGCCTGAGAGCCAGGTCTGGGTCTCCTGGGCGAGCGCGGCGCCGGGGAGGAGCGCCGCTGCGATCAGAGTGGTACGGATCATGGGTTCGTGTCGGGAAAGGGGGGCCCTCGGTGGTCGAGGGCCTCGGGGCAGGAGCGCGCCTGCCGGGCGCACCACCCGAAGGCTACGAACCCCGCGTGACTCCCAGAGCCCGTGGCATCTCCCCACGGGTAAGCCGCGAGGGGCTTCACCGGTGGGTAACCCACTAGGGTTTCACCGGTGGACGGCACTCCTCGGAGTGCGCCGGTCCCTCGCCTCGCGACGGGCGAGGAGCGCGGCGCGTGCCGGTCAGTCTTCGAGCTCGACGACCTCGAACAGGCTGCTGAAGTCGTCCGTCCAGAGCGGGCCCGCGGGCGGCATGGGTACCTCGTCCGCCCGCACCACCTCGCGGTCGAGGAAGTCCAGGTTGCGGCTGAGCAGCACCCAGTCCGCCGAGCTCACCATCCGGCTCGTGCTGGAGTGGTTCTCCACGTAGAGCGCCCGCATCCCCACCTCGTCGGCGAGGCGCTGGACCACCGGGAGGAGGTCCACGTACCGGTTCGTGACGTGGAAGGCCAGGACGCCGTCGTCCTGGAGGTGATCGAGGTACAGCTGGACCGCCTCCATGGTGAGGAGGTGCATGGGGATGGCGTCGCTGCTGAAGGCGTCCACCGCGAGCACGTCGAAGCGCTGGCCCTCACCGCTCTTCGACTGCCGGTCCAGCACGATCCGAGCGTCCCCCTCGAAGACCTCGACCTGCGCCCCGCGGGCCTCGGCGTCCGAGAGGAAGGTGAACGGCTCCCGGGCCCACCGGACCACCTGGGGGTTCAGCTCGTAGAACGCCACGTAGTCGGGCACCCGCGGGGAACGGCGGGTCACGTAGGTGTCCCAGTCCGGCGAGTCGATGTCGACCTTCGCGTTCGCGTACGCGGCCAGGGTCCCGGCGCCGAGCCCGATCACGCCCACGCGGAACTCGCGCGACCCGTCGGCGCGGTGGGGGTGCTCCTGGATCGCGAGGCCGACCCCGGTCTCCGGCCCGTAGTACGACGTGGGCCAGGAGCGATAGTCCACGAACTGGCTCCCGTGACGGATGCGGCCGTGGGTGAGGGTGATCCGGTGGTCGACGGTCTCGACCTCGCGCTCCTTGATGGCGAGGGCGCCGTAGAAGTTGCGGGACTGGTCGATCACCCGCCGCTCCGTGTGGATGACCTGCCAGCGCAGGCTCCCCGAGAGGGCGACGAACCCGACGGCCACGAGGAGGGCGGTCGCGGTGCGGGCGCGCCCCGTGGCGGCGAGGTACCACTCGACGCGGGGGACCCTCCGGCGCTGGCGGAGGGCCTCGAGGGCGAAGAGCGTGATGGCGACGGCCAGGAGGCCGTGGGGGAGGAGCGAGGAGCGCCACCGCTCGAAGGTCGCGAGGGCGTGGCTGCCGGGGTCGTCGAGCCACGTCTCGGGTCGGACGATCAGCGCGACCGCGCCGGCGACGGTCACCAACCCGACCCCCCAGGCCCAGGCCGCGGCGTCGGGCCGCCAACCGCCGGTCCGCGCGGGCCGGCCGGCGACCAGGCGCAGGACGACCGCGCTCACCAGCACGAAGGTGCCCAGCAGGAGCCAGTGCAGCTCGAAGAAGTTCCTGAAGAGGGCCGGGGCCGCGAGGCCGACGAAGAGGCCGCCCGCCGCGCCCCCGAGGGAGACGACGAGGAAGAAGAGCGTGAGCCGGTCGGCGGCCGGCCGTGCCCTCGACAGCTCGCCGTGGCAGCACATGCAGCACACGAAGAGCGTCGTGGAGTAGCCCACGGCCTGGTCCACGAGGCCGAGGTCGACCCCGAAGAACAGCAGGCGGACCGCGTTGCACAGGGCGAGCGGCAGCAGCGCGAGGAACAGCGAGCGGACGTACCAGCGCTCGTGGTCGAAGCAGAGGATGAACGAGACCAGGTAGAGCGCGAGGGGCAGGACCCACAGGAACGGCACCACCGCGACGTCCAGGGACATCTGGTTGGTCACTGCCAGGAGCAGGCCCGAGCCGCACGCCGAGAGCAGGAACCAGAGGAGGATCCGGCCGGCGGTCGGGCGGGGGCTCGTCGGGCGCTCCACGGTGGCCGCGGCGCCGCCGTCGGCGCTGCGCCAGAGCATCGCGGCGCTGGCCGCGCAGAGGAGCGCGAAAGCGACGTAGCCCAGGGACCAGCCGGCCGTCTGGTGGCGGAGCTCGACGGCGGGCTCCACGAGGAAGGGATAGGTGAGGAGCGCGAGCAGCGACCCCGTGTTGGAGAGCGCGTAGAGGCGGTATGGCGAGCCGCCCGGCCGCAGCCGCGCGTACCAGCGCTGGATCAGGGGCGCCGTGGTCGAGAGGAGCGCGTAGGGCGCCCCGACCGACGCGGCGAGGATGAGCAGGATGCGGAGGCCCGGCGCGCTCGCGTCCACGGGCTTCATGGCCTCCGGCGGCGTGATCGGGAGGGCCAGCAGGGTCACGGCCAGGAGCGCCCCGTGCACGACGGCCTGGCGCCGCCAGCCGAGCCGCACCACCGCGAAGTGTGCGTACCCGTACCCCACCAGGAGCGTCAGCTGGAAGAAGAGCAGCGACGTGGTCCACACCCCGGGCGTGGAGCCGAACCAGGGGAGGATGTAGCGCGCGATGATCGGCTGGACCTGGAAGAGCAGGAACGCGCTGAGGAACACCGTCAGGCCGAGGAGGGCCGCGGCGCTGGCGCCCGCCAGGGGGCGGGCGGCGGCCGCGGCGGGCTCCGGCGGGAGGCCCGGGCCGGCTTCGACGGCGGAGGAGGAGAGCGGTTCGAGGTCCGGGTCGGCCACGGGCAGGGGCGGGGTCGGGGACGGAGGGAGGCGGTCCCGGGGGCCGTCGCCCCGCGGGTACCCCCACCTATCGACTGGCGCGCGGCCGGACTGGAACCGCGGCCCGCTGGCCCCCTCCAGGGGGTCACGAGGCCCCCCCCGGACTAGAACGGGGCGCCGTTCTGGATCCAGTTCCGCACCATGTCCAGGTCGCCCGCGAACGTGCCGCCGAAGGGCATCTGGACGCCGCAGGAGGGCGTGGGATTCGAGAGCTTGTCCCAGAGCAGGCTGGAGGCGGGGTCGAAGGGCACCACGTAGGTGCTGCCGCCGCAGGTCTGGCTGGTGGAGGTCGCGTTCACGAGCGCGGCGTAGCCCATGGTCGGGGTGAAGCCGAAGGTGAGCCCGCTCGGGTGGCTCGGGTTATGGCAGAGGGCGCAAGCGCTGGCGCCAACGTTCGTCGTCCACAGCATCGGCCAGATCTCGCCGCTGAAGGTCGGGTTCGGGGTGTTGAAGTGCACCGCGAGCCCCGGGCTGAAGTTCGAGGTCACGCCCGACGCGCTCACGTCGCGGTGCCAGAACTGGAAGAACCAGTTGTCGTCGGGCAGCACGGCGACGTTCCCGGACGGCGAGGGCAGCGCCGTGAGGTCCACCGACATCGAGACGGCCCCCGCCGACCCGGTGAAGAGGATGTCGCCGGCGTACCGCCCGATCGCGCCGCCGAGGCAGAGGGTCCCGCTGCTCCCACCGGGGTGGAAGGTGGCCTGGGGCGTGGCGCTCACCAGGAAGTAGCCGAAGGCGTTCTGGGGCAGCTGCGCGCAGTGCAGGGTGAAGTCGTTGTTGGCGACCTCGAGGCTCCCGGTGGAGGCGATCGTGGAGGGCGCGCCCGTGGAGTTGGGCATGCCGCTGCAGTAGCCCGAGCCGGACTGGGCGCTCGCGGGCGCCGTCACGGCGAGGAGCAGGGCGACGGGGAGGAGAGGCGAGAGGCGACGCATGTGGGGAAGGGAGGGGGCAGGAAGAGGTCGAGGGCGAATACTCTGCGCGACAGAGTGTACCGCCCGACGCTCGCGCAGGGGACGGACGGGACGTCAGTCCGGCCGTGAGCCGGCCGCCCGCGGTCAGGACGGGCCTCGAGGCCACGAAACGAGATCGGACGTCCCCGACGGATCCGTCCCCGGCCGCCGCCCGACTGCGCCCGCCGCGGGCGGGATCGCATAGGGTGGAGCGGGCGCCACGACTCCCTCCCCTCACCATGACCGACCCCGACCTCCCCGCGGTCCTGATCGTCGTCGGAGACGCCTCCGAGACCGTCGACACGCTCTATCCCTACCACCGCCTCCAGGAGGCCGGCTTCCGGCCGGTCGTGGTCGCGCCGGCGCGGGGGACCTACCAGATGGTCATGCACGAGGTCCGCCCCGGCTGGACCATCACCAAGGAGTGGGAGGGCTATCGGATCGAGGCCGAGCTCGCCTTCGCCGAGGTCGACCCCGGCGAGTACCTCGGCATCTTCTTCAGCGGCGGTCGGGCGCCGGAGTACCTGCGGTACGACGAGGACCTGGTCCGGATCACCCGGCACTTCTTCGCCGAGTCGAAGCCGATCGCCAGCGTGTGCCACGGGGTGGAGATCCCAGCGTACGCCGGGTGCGTTGAGGGCCGCCGCATGGCGACGGTCCCCAAGTGTCGCCATGACCTGGAGGTCGCGGGGGGCGTCTTCGTGGACGAGCCCTGCGTCGTCGATGGCAACCTGGTCAGCGGCCGCACCTACCACGACCACGGCCACTACATGGGCGCGTGGATCCGCCTCCTGGAGGAGGCGGCGGCGGCCGGGTGATCGGGGGCCGCCTGCGAACCCAGGGCCGCCCCCCCGTCCGACCTCACTGGCCCGTGGCCATGCCGCCCACGAAGGGGTAGACGGAGAGGCTGCCGCTGAGGGCCTGGATCGCGCCGATGGCGGGCACCACGAGGGCGACGAGGGCCAGGGCCGCGGCGATGCCCCAGGCGAGCGGGATCAGCACGACCGTGAACCAGAGGACCAGTAGGAGGATGGTCGTCAGGAACACGAAGACGTTCAGGGCCAGGGCCTGCTTCGCCGCCGACTCCACCGGGCCCCCGTCCCGGGCCGCGATCATGACCACGAGGGGGATCAAGGCGCCGCCCAGGGGGATCAGGTAGCCGCCGTACCCGGCGAGGTGGCCGAGCGCGGTCGGCACGCGCTCCTCCGCCGCGACGTCCCCGCCGGAGCGCATCCGAGCCATGGCGGCGAACAGGACCGCGGCGCCGCCGAACAGCCCGAGCGCGATGGAGCCGAGGACGACGAGTTCGATGATGGCGATGGGCATGGGGGGTCCTGGAGGGGGTGGATCAGCTTGTTGGGAAGGGGGGCGGTCGGATTTCAGGCGCGCCGATCGCCCGGGGCGAGGGAGGTCCGGTGCCGCTTCGGCGACCGGGGTCAGCGACCGCTGGCGCGCGTGGGCATGGCGGCGCCCGTGTCCTCCCGCCAGGCCTGGAGGCGGCGCTGGAGGTCCGCGGCGAGCTCCGGCCGGAGCTCGGCGAGGTCGCGGGCCTCCCCCAGGTCCTCCTCGAGGTCGTAGAGCTCCAGGGTCCCGTCGTCGAAGCGCTCGATCAGCTTGTACCGCCCGGCGCGGATGGCGCCGCCGAGGCGGTTCGACCGGTGCCAGGCGTAGTTCGGGTAGTGGAAGTGGAGGGCGGCGCGGTCGATGGCGCCGCCGGCGAGGACCGGCCGCAGGTCGACGCCGTCGCCGCAGTAGTCGGCGGGGATCGGGACGCCGCAGGCGGCGAGGAGGGTGGGGAAGAGGTCCGTGGAGACGACCGGGGTCCGGTCCACCCGCCCGGGCTCGGTGACCCCGGGCCAGCGCACCATGAACGGCACGCGGATCCCGCCCTCGTACAGGTACCCCTTGGCCTTCCGGAGGGGGCCGAGGTCCGCGACGCTCAGGAGGGCGCCGTTGTCCGACGTGAAGACGACGACGGTGTCGTCGGCCTGCCCCGTGCGCTCGAGGGCGTCGAGCACCCGCCCGAACACCCTGTCCAGGGCCTCGGTCATCGCGGCGTACTCCACCATCTTGATCCCCGGCCCCGTCCCGCGCTCCGCGTACTTGGCCACGAGGTCCGCGGGGGCCTCGATGGGCCAGTGGACCGTGTAGTGCCAGAGGGCCATGAAGAACGGGTCCTCGTCCTCCGCGTGCGCCTCGAGGTAGGCCACGGCCTCGTCCCCGATGCGGTACGGCAGGTACTCGCCCTCCGCCCGGGACTCGAGGTTCGGGAAGCGGTACGGCGCGAAGAAGCGGCCCGGCCCGCCGTCCCCGTTGCCGCCGAGGTTCACGTCGAAGCCCTGTCGGTCGGGGTACCACTCGTGGGCGTCGGGGACGCGCTGGGGCGCGAGGTGCCACTTCCCGAGGAAGGCCGTGTCGTAGCCCGCCGCGGAGAGGTGCTCGGCCAGGGTGACCTCCTCCAGGGGCAGCCGGTCCAGCATCGGCGCGGGCTCGAGCACGGGGTCGTCGGGCCAGAAGCGCCGCTGGTCCGGCGCGTGGTTGGTGATCCGGACCCGGGCCGGGGACTTGCCGGTCATGATCGAGGCGCGGGTCGGTGAGCAGACCGGCGCCGCGGCGTACCCGTCCGTGAAGCGCACGGCCTCGCGGGCGAAGGCGTCGATCCGCGGCGTGTCCACGGCGGGGTTGCCGTAGCAGCCCACGTCGTGGGCGCCGAGGTCGTCGACGAGGACGAGCAGGACGTTGGGGCGGGTCGTCGGGTGCGCGTCCCCGGGGAGGTGGGCGCAGCCGAGGAGGGCGGTGAGGAGGAGCAGGGATCGCACGCCCCGATCGTAGCGGTCGCCCCTCGAGACCGAGCAGCGTGGCCGAGCGGTGGGACCGAGCAGCGGGACCCAGCCGCTGCGCCCGCGGCGGCTGGCGCCAGAGCGGGCCTCAGGGGGGTCGTCAGCTCACACGCCCGTTCAGGCCCCCGGGCCGAGCAGGGACTCCGCCACGGCCACCGCGTTCGAGGCCGCGCCCTGGCGGAGGTTGTCGGCCACGACCCACAGCATGAGCCCGGACTCGGGGCGCCCCGGGTCGACGAAGCGGACGCGGC